>JAHAZB010000033.1 GCA_018384175.1 Eubacteriales bacterium | reverse complement strand
GCTCAAAACTGTGATCGTGTTCCCGCAAAGGGGGCAACCTCCTTTTATGAGGCCTGCCAAAGCTTCTGGTTTGTGCAAATGCTGCTGCAAATGGAGTCCAGCGGACATTCCATTTCTCCGGGACGGTTTGATCAGTATATGTATCCTTATTATATTAAGGATATCGAAAGTGGTAAGATGACAAGAGAACAAGCACAAGAGCTTATCGACTGTGTTTGGGTTAAGCTTAACAGTCTTAATAAGTGCCGTGATGCTCTATCTGCAGAGGGCTTTGCAGGCTACAGTATGTTCCAGAATCTTATCGTTGGTGGTCAGGATAAGGACGGTATGGATGCTACTAATGATTTGTCATATATGTGCATCAGCGCATCTATGCATGTAAATCTTCCGCAACCATCACTTTCAATGAGAGTATGGAACGGAACCCCGCATGACCTTCTTGTTAAAGCCGCTGAGCTTACTAAGACGGGTATTGGATTGCCGGCATATTATAATGATGAGATTATTATTCCTGCTCTTATTTCAAGAGGTCTTACCCTTGAGGATGCAAGAGATTATTGTATAATCGGTTGTGTTGAGCCTCAAAAGGGTGGCAAAACTGATGGATGGCATGATGCGGCATTCTTTAATATGCTAAGACCTATGGAACTCGTATTCTCGAACGGTGTAGAAAAAGGCGTGCAGGTAGGACTTAAAACCGGCGAGCTTTCCGAACTTGATACATACGAAAAATTATTTGATGCATATAAGAAGCAGATGGATTACGCCATTAAACTTATGGTAAATGCAGATAATGCGATTGATGCTGCTCATGCAGAACGTTGTCCGCTTCCATACCTTTCATCAATGGTTGATGATTGTATCAGCAGAGGTAAATCTGTACAGGAAGGTGGAGCGATATATAACTTTACCGGTCCTCAGGGCTTTGGTATTGCAAATATTGCTGATGGTCTTTATGCAATGAATGAGTTGGTATATAAAACAAAGACTGTTACATTACAGGAATATGCCGATGCCATGAGAAATAACTTCGGTATGCCTCACACAGATGCTTATGCAAAGAATCTTACAGTTGATGTTGTTAAGTCGATTGTTGAACAGGGTTATCAGATTAACGATAATCAGGTTGCTGAAATCTTTATGCAGATTAAAGAGAATGCTATTGAACCTGCTAAACAGAAAGCATATCAGAGCCTGCTTGAAAAGATTAAGGCATTACCAAAATTTGGTAATGATATTGACGAGGTAGATATGTACGGCAGAGAAGCAGCGTACACATATACCAAGCCGGTAGAAAAGTACACAAACTATCGTGGTGGTAAATACCACGCAGGATTATATCCTGTATCTGCAAATGTTCCTCTTGGTTTACAGACAGGTGCAACACCAGATGGAAGACTTGCAGGAACACCTATTGCGGATGGTGTTTCGCCGGTTGCTGGTAGCGATGTTAACGGTCCTACTGCTGCAGCAAACTCTGTTGCAAAACTTGACCACGGTATTGCTTCTAATGGTACTTTGTTTAATATGAAATTCCACCCATCTGCTCTTAAGGGTGATTCAGGTATAGAAGGATTTATCTCTCTTATCCGTGCATTCTTTGACCAGAAGGGTATGCATATGCAATTTAATGTTGTAAGTCGAGAAACTTTGAGAGATGCTCAGTTGCATCCTGAAAACTACAAGAATCTTGTTGTTCGTGTTGCAGGTTACAGTGCATTGTTTACAACACTTTCAAGGTCCTTGCAGGATGACATTATAAACAGAACAGAACAGGGAGGCTTTTAACGGAGTATGACTGATTATATGAACACATCCGGAAGGATTTTCGATATTCAGAAATTCTCTGTACATGACGGACCCGGGATCAGAACCATCGTATTCTTAAAAGGTTGTGCCTTAAGATGTAAGTGGTGTTGTAATCCTGAATCACAAAGCTTTGAAATTCAGCAAATGCTCCAAAACGGAAAAGAGAAGACGATAGGAAAAGATATTACTGTAGATGATGTTCTGAAGATTGTAAAACAGGATATGCCTTATTACAGACGCTCAGGCGGTGGTATGACACTGTCAGGCGGTGAAATGCTGTGTCAGAGTGATTTTGCTTATGCGCTTCTAAGGTGTGCTAAGGAGTCTGCAATCAATACTGCTGTCGAGACTACCGGATTTGCTGCTTTTGATGTTATAGACAAAATGCTTCCGTATATTGATACGGTTCTGATGGATATAAAGCATATAAACAGTGAAAAGCATAAGAAATTCACCGGACAGCCCAATGAGCTGATTCTTGAAAATGCAGTTAAGATTGCTTCTAAGGCATCAAAGCTTGTTATAAGAGTTCCTGTTATACCTACATTTAATGACACGGAAGCCGAAATTTCAGATATTGCAAAATTCGCTTCTTCATTAAGTGGAGTAAGAGAAATTAACTTACTGCCTTATCATAGATTTGGTAAGGACAAGTATGACGGATTAAACAGAGAGTATCTGATGGGAGATTTACATTCTCCTACTGATGAACATATGGAAAAACTTAAAGCTGTTGCTGAAAGCTATGGCTTAAAGTGCAAGATAGGAGGTTGAGATAATGAGTAATGAAATTTCACTTCAGGATAAGCTAAGAATTGTTCAGGAGCTTGTACCTGGTAAACAGATTACAATAGCTCATATTATAGCTAATCCGGATGACATTCTTTATAAGAAGCTCGGTCTTGACCCAGCTGTTGACTACGCAAGGACAGCTATTGGTATTGTAACCATGTCTCCTGCTGAAACAGCAATTATTGCCGGAGATATCGCTATTAAATCATCCGGTGTTGAGCTTGGATTTGTCGACAGGTTTAGTGGCACATTGATTGTAACCGGAACAGTATCCGATGTTACAGCATCGCTGAATTCGCTTGTTGATTATTGTCGTGATACATTAGGTTTTACAGTTTGCCCGATAACTAAAACATAATGAAAAAGCTTATTTTGATGGGCAGGAGTGAGAGTGGAAAAACAACTCTTTCTCAGGTGCTTCGTGGTGAAGAAATCAGCTACGATAAAACACAGTACATAAAATTTGAAAATTGTCTTATAGACACCCCCGGAGAATATGCACAGACGCATCATTTGGGCAGAGCGCTTGCATTGTATTCCTATGAAGCAGATATGGTTGGACTTCTTATAGGTGCTACCGAACCGTACTCTCTTTTTCCACCTTGCATAACATGTATGGTTAACCGCGAGGTTATAGGAATAGTAACAAAATCCGAGGAGAAAGGTGCAAACCCTGATAGAGCCGAAAACTGGCTTAGATTAAGCGGTTGCAAAAAGGTATTCAGAATTGATTCTGTAACAGGATACGGTGTAAATGATCTGATATCCTACTTAAATCAATAAACAATTTAATTTATATAGGAGGAAAATGTTATGAACATCAATTCAAAAGACGTTGAACAAATCGTTAAACAGGTTCTTCAGGAAATGAAGGGCGCTTCTGCTGCTCCTAAGGCAGCTTCTACCGGAATTCCTGCAAAGAGCCGTGTTGCAATGCTTACAGCTTTAGAGCATTACGAGATTAAAGAATTCCCGATTCCTGAGCTTGGCGATGATGACATTCTTGTTAAGGTAGAAGGCTGTGGTGTTTGTGGTACAGACGCACACGAGTTCAAGAGAGACCCGTTTGGTCTTATCCCGGTAGTGCTTGGTCATGAAGGTACAGGTGAGATTGTTAAGATGGGTAAGAATGTTAAGAAGGACAGTGCAGGTAAGCCTCTTAACATTGGTGATAAGGTAGTTACTTGTATGATTTTCAGTGATGACCCCGATATCACAATGTTTGACCTTAACAAGCAGAATGTTGGTGCTGCTGATGTTTACGGTCTTCTCCCTGATGATGATATTCACTTAAATGGTTGGTTTGCTGATTATATGGTTATAAGAGGCGGTTCAACAGTATTTAATGTAAGTGATTTAGGACTTGATGAAAGAATTCTTATTGAGCCTTGCGCTGTTCTTATCCATGCGGTTGAGCGTGCAAAGACAACAGGAATTCTTAGATTTAACAGCAGAGTGGTTGTTCAGGGTTGTGGACCTATCGGTCTTATCTGTATAGCTATCTTAAGAACAATGGGTATCGAAAACATTGTTGCAGTTGATGGTGAAGAAAAGAGACTTAACTTCGCTAAGGAAATGGGCGCAACAGCAAGTGTCAACTTCAAAAACTACAAGGGTGCAGAAGAGCTTGCTGGCGGTGTGAAGGATGCCTTTGGCGGTTATCTTGCTGATTTTGCATTCCAGTGCACAGGCTCACCTGTAGCTCATGCAAACATCTATAAGTTCATCCGTAAGGGTGGTGGATTATGCGAACTTGGCTTCTTCATCAATGGCGGTGATGCAACAATTAACCCGCACTTTGATATCTGCTCTAAGGAAATTACAACTGTTGGTTCATGGGTATATACACTCCGTGATTATGCAACTACATTTGATTTCCTTAAGAGAGCAAAGGGTATCGGACTTCCGCTTGAAAAGCTTATTACACATAAATTCCCTCTTTCTCAGATTAACGAAGCTCATGTTACTAATCTGAAGATGGAAGGATTAAAGATAGCAATTATTAACGAATAATTATAACTTTAGGAGGAAAAGAAAATGGCACAGGAAGCATTAGGTATGGTAGAAACAAGAGGTTTGGTAGCATCTGTTGAGGCTGCCGATGCAATGGTTAAAGCTGCTAACGTTCAGCTTATCGGCACAGAGAAGATTGGTTCAGGTCTTGTAAGTGTTATGGTACGTGGTGATGTTGGCGCTGTAAAGTCTGCTGTTGAAGCAGGTGCTGCTGCTGCATCAAAGCTTGGCGAGCTTATCGCTGTACATGTAATTCCCAGACCACACGGTGATGTGGAGAAAATCCTTCCCAAATTCTAATAGGCGGTGATGGAAATGGCTGAGAAGAAAACAACAGCAAAAAAGACTACAACAAGAGCAACAACAAAAAAGACAACGGCTAAAGCGGAACCTGTTGAAACAAAGTCAACAGTTATTGTAGCACCCGTTGAAGAAATAAAAGAAGTAAAAATTATCAAGGAGGAAAAGAAAATGACACAGGAAGCATTAGGTATGGTAGAAACAAGAGGTTTGGTAGCTGCAATTGAAGCTGCTGATGCAATGGTTAAGGCTGCTAACGTTCAGCTTATCGGCACAGAGAAGATTGGTTCAGGTCTTGTAAGTGTTATGGTACGTGGTGATGTTGGTGCTGTAAAGTCAGCTGTTGAGGCTGGTGGCGCTGCTGCTACAAAGCTTGGCGAAATCATCGCTACTCACGTAATACCCAGACCCCATGGCGATGTAGAGAAAATTCTTCCTTCAATCAAATAATTATCCTCCGCAAATTTTGTACGGAAGGTGATTTCTGATGATAGTTGGAAAGATCGTTGGCAGTATAGTTGCCACACGTAAAAACGAAAGCCTTTTAGGCAATAAATTTCTTATTGTAGAGCCTTATGAAAATATGGCTGTAAAAGGCAGAATTGTTGCTATTGATAATGTCGGAGCCGGAATTGGCGAAGATGTTTTGGTGGCAGTCGGCAGCGCAGCAAGAATTGGTTGCGATGCAGAGAAGTCTCCTGTAGATGCTTCAATCGTTGGTATTGTAGATGATTCTGTGGGACTTTAATTATGAACTACAGCAGACGGGCATCGCCTGTTATGGCGGTGTCCTGAGGTCTGCTAAAAATGGCAGGAAGTGATATTATGATAAGAGCAATTGCAATGGTTGAGTACAGCACAGTCCCGACAGGCATTGAGGCGGCTGATACGCTTGTTAAAACCGCAAATATTGAGATTATTGAGGCTAAGGTAGTTTGTCCGGGTAAGTATATCGTTATTATTACCGGTGATTTGAGTGCGATTATGGCTGCTGTAGATGCTGCAAAGTCTAAATTTACTGAAAAGCTTGTTGACAGTTTTGTTCTTGGTAATATCCATGAAGAAGTTCTTTCTGCAATCTATGGTACAGTTGAGGTTGAAAAACCTCATGCAATGGGTGTTATTGAAACCAGCACAGTAGCTTCTGCTATTGTTGCGGCTGATACTGCTGCAAAAAGTGCAGATGTAACACTTGTTGAACTAAGACTCGCAAAGAGTATGGCCGGCAAGTCGTATCTTATCATAACAGGTGATGTAGCTTGTGTAAGTGCAGCTATTGAAAACGCAAGAGTTGCTGCTGAGGATAAGGGTATGTTTTTAGATTCTTCTGTTATCCCTAATCCTGACCCTGAAGTTTGGAAAAAAGTACTTTAAGTATTTGATATAGATGATTTTAGAGAAAGGCGTTGAACAACAGTGAATATAGATGAAAGACAGATTGCTGAAATAGTAAAAAGTGTCCTGAACAATGTCAAGACAACTGAAGATGCTCCTTCCTATAAAGGTGTATTCGACAGTATGACAGATGCGCTTGAAGCGGTAAATAAGGCATATAAGCTCTACCGTTCCTATTCAATCGAGCAAAGAGAACAGATTATATCAAAAATCAGACAGCTTACACTTTCAGAAGCCGAAGAAATGGCAAAGCTTGGTGTGGCAGAAACCGGAATGGGACGTGTAACAGATAAGATTATTAAGCATCAGCTTGTTGCTAATAAAACTCCCGGTACAGAGGATTTGAAGCCTTCTGTTGTTACCGGTGATGATGGTTTAACACTTATTGAAATGGCACCATATGGTGTTATAGGTAGTATCACACCGTCAACGAATCCTAGTGAAACTGTTATCTGTAACTCTATTGGAATGTTAGCAGGTGGTAATGCGGTTGTGTTTAATCCGCATCCGAATGCATGCAAAACTGCCAATTATGCAGTAGACCTTATAAATAGGGCAATACTGGAAGCAGGTGGTCCTGAAAATCTTGTTGTTTCAGTTTCTAAGCCTACTATGGACACATCAAACGAAATGATGAAATCACCGATTGTTCGTATGCTTGTTGCAACAGGCGGACCGGGAGTTGTAAAAACACTTCTTTCATCCGGTAAAAAAGCAATTGGTGCTGGTGCA
Source organism: Eubacteriales bacterium (assembly GCA_018384175.1). Taxonomy (GTDB): domain Bacteria; phylum Bacillota; class Clostridia; order UBA1381; family UBA1381; genus HGM11525. The sequence goes on along the minus strand of JAHAZB010000033.1, from coordinate 3,084 downwards.
GGAAATCCTCCTGTAATTGTTGATGAAACAGCAGATATTAAGAAGGCTGCAAGAGATATAGTTGCAGGTGCAAGCTTTGATAACAATCTTCCATGTATAGCAGAAAAGGAATGTTTTGCAGTTGATTCGATTGCAAGCGACCTTATTGCAAGTATGCAGGAAGCAGGTGCATATCTTATAAAGGGCGAGCAGATTGATAAGCTCGTAAAGATAGCACTTATAGAAAAGGATGGCAAATACTCTATAAACAAAAAGTGGGTAGGAAAAGATGCAGGTAAGTTCTTAAAAGAGCTTGGAATAAACTCAGATGCTCGATTGATTATCTGCGAAACTGAAGCGCTTCATCCATTTGTTCAGGTTGAAATGATGATGCCGATTTTAGCGGTTGTACGAGTTTCTGATATTGATGAAGCAATTGATAAGGCGGTAGCAGCAGAACACGGAAACAGACATTCTGCACATATTCATTCGAAGAATATTGATAACCTTACAAACTTTGCACGTGCCGTTGAAACTACTATTTTTGTAAAGAATGCACCGTCTTACGCTGGAATTGGTGCAGGTGGTGAGGGATATACCACATTCACAATTGCAGGTCCTACCGGAGAGGGCCTGACTGCAGCACATTCGTTTACAAGACAGCGTCGCTGTGTAATGGTAGACGGACTTCATATTGTATAATTTACTAACGGAGGGAAAATATGAACGCATTAGGATTACTTGAAGTATATAGCTTTACTACTGCTGTCTATGCCGCAGATATTGCTGCCAAAGCTGCAGCTGTTAAGGTTATAGCTTTTGACAGAAACAGACCAAAGAGTGAGGCTGCTCCAGCTCCGTTGGTTATGGTGATAAAGATTGAGGGGAACGATGCTGCTGTAAGAGCTGCTATCGAAGCAGGTAAGGCATATGCGAAATCTGAAGGTAAGTATATAGTATCTCATGTAATTCCAAGACCTGGCGAAGATGTAGATAAGATGGCATATCTTCTCGACATAAACAAGGATAAGTATAACAAAAAGCTGCCAAAGAGCTTTTTGGGTAAAGATGTTGAGCTTCCTCAAACAGATTTTGCGATTGGTTTGTTGGAAATTTCGGGATTGGTTGCATCAGTTACAGGACTTGATGCGATGCTTAAAGCTGCCGATGTCAGACTTATCCATACAGAAAAACGTCTTGGCGGAAGACTTGTAACACTCATTGTAAAGGGAAGTGTATCTGCTGTTATGGCTGCTATTGATGCAGGTGCTGCCGAAGCTAAACCTCTCGGAAAAATGTACGGAAAAGCTGTAATTCCGAACCCTCACGGTGAGATTATGAAGTTCTTTGATTTCGAGACTGATAATTAAAGAATAAATAATTTGTCAGAAATGGAGGAGCTAAATGCTTGCACTTGAACGACAAAAACGAATAATGGAAATTCTAAATAGCGAAGGTTCTGTGATGGTCAGTAGGCTAAGCAGTGAAATGGGTGTTACCGAGGAGACTGTAAGACGTGATCTTGAAAAACTTGAGGCTAAAGAGCTTTTAAGAAGAACACACGGTGGTGCGCTTCCTATAAGTGAAGGTAGCTATGAGTTATCTCTCGAAAAAAGAAAGGCACTTAACGTCGAAATCAAGCAAGCCCTTGCACGCAAGGCTGTTGAATATATTGCTTCAGGTGATACTATTTTCCTTGACGCATCAACCACAACCTTTTATATGGCTAAAGAAATCAAGAATATGAATAACGTAACTGTTATTACAAATTCTATCAGAGTTGTAAATGAGTTGGCTGGTGTTGATGGAATTAAGCTTGTCGCTGTTGGTGGTATGGTTAGCAATAACCAGTCTTTTGTAGGAGCGATGACAGAAAATTTCATAACCGATAACTATTTCGCAGATAAAATGTTCTTTTCCAGTAAGGGTATTGGAGATTCTTCAATTATTCTTGAAGGTAATGAACAAGAATGTTTCATTAAACAGAGGATGCTTAAAAACGCGAGAAAAGCATACTATCTTTGCGATAAATCAAAAATTGGTAGAGTGGGGTATATGAGACTTGCTTCGTTTGAAGATATTGATTATCTTGTAACTGATGCGGATATCAGCGGACATTTGAAATTTACACTTGATGAGTGTAATGTAGAAGTAATTAAGGCATAGTCTATAAAATGCAATTTTGGAGGAAAAGATATGTTAGTAAATATGAATGAGGTTTTAAGACCTGCTAAGGAACATCGTTATGCAGTTGGCTTATTTAACGCTGTAAACTTGGAGCTTGCACGAGGAATTATAAATGCCGCTGAGGCAACGAGATCTCCGGTAATCATGGGAACTGCTGAAGTTTTGCTTCCTTATGGTCCACTTGAAGAGGTATCATATTATTTGATTCCTATGGCTAAAAAGGCTTCTGTTCCGGTTGTTGTTCACCTCGACCACGGCTTGAATTTTGATACATGTGTTAAGGCTTTGGAGCTTGGATTCAGTTCTGTAATGTATGACTGTTCAACCGATTCTTATGAAGAGAACTTGCGTAAAGTTAAAGAAATGGCAGATATCGCACACTCATACGGTGCAACTATCGAAGGAGAACTTGGACACGTTGGTGATAATGAAGGCTCTGCTGAAGGTAGCGACCATTTATCTGATCCGTCTCAGTTCTTCACAGACCCGAAGCTTGCTAAAGACTTTGTTGACAGAACAGGTGTTGACGCTCTTGCAATTGCAGTAGGTAATGCACATGGCGCATACAAACTTCCACCAAAACTTGATTTTGAAAGAATTCGTACAATTGCTAACACAGTTGATGTTCCTCTTGTTCTTCATGGTGGCTCTGGTCTTACAGATAACGATTTCAGACAGGCTATTAAAGAGGGAATCAGTAAGGTTAATATCTTTACAGATATAAATGTTGCAGCAGTTGAGGCTGAGTTTAAGAAGTTCCAGAGTATGGATAAGGGACTTATCGACCTTATTCCTGCAGCAGTTGAGGCTGTTAAACAGGAAACTGTTAAGAAGATGCGGCTTTTCAGTAGCGATGGTAAGGCGGATTTGAGAAGCAGAGCTTCAATATCTCCTGATAATATCGAAATGATCACCAAG
>JAHAZB010000032.1 GCA_018384175.1 Eubacteriales bacterium | reverse complement strand
GTTGGTGCCGGAAATACACCTGCAATCATCGATGATAGTGCAGACATCCTTCTTGCAGTTAACTCAATCATTCACTCAAAGACATTTGATAACGGTATGATTTGTGCATCTGAACAGTCGGTTATCGTTCTTGAAAATATCTACGACATTGTAAAAGCAGAGTTCGCAACACGCGGATGCTACTTCTTAAGCCCTGTTGAAACAGAAAAGGTAAGAAAGACAATTATCATAAACGGCGCACTCAATGCGAAAATTGTTGGTCAGCCGGCAGCTAAAATTGCAGAACTCGCAGGTGTAATAGTTCCTGAAGGAACAAAAATACTTATTGGCGAAGTTGAATCTGTAGAACTTTCTGAAGAGTTTGCACACGAAAAGCTTTCTCCTGTTCTTGCAATGTATAAGGCAAAGGACTTCACAGAAGCGCTTGATAAAGCTGAAAGACTTGTTGAAGACGGCGGTTTCGGTCATACATCTTCTGTATATCTCAACGAGGTAACCGAAAAAGAAAAATTAGATGCTTTTGCTGCAAGAATGAAGACATGCCGTATCCTTGTTAACACACCTTCTTCACACGGTGGTATCGGTGATCTTTACAACTTCAAACTTGCTCCGTCACTCACACTTGGTTGTGGTTCTTGGGGTGGCAACTCCGTATCTGAAAATGTTGGTGTAAAACACCTTATCAATATCAAAACTGTAGCTGAAAGAAGGGAAAATATGCTTTGGTTCCGTGCACCTGAAAAGGTATATATTAAGAAAGGCTGTTTGCCTGTTGCTCTCGATGAGCTTAAAAATGTAATGGGTAAGAAGAGAGCGTTTATCGTAACAGATACGTTCCTCTATGAAAACGGTTATACTAAACCGATAATTGATAAACTTGATGAAATGGGTATAGCGCATACAACATTCTTTGATGTACAGCCTGATCCTACACTGAACAATGCAAAGAACGGTGCAGCACAGATGGCAGCATTCAAGCCGGATACAATCATCGCACTCGGTGGTGGTTCTGCTATGGACGCAGCAAAGATTATGTGGGTACTTTATGAACATCCTGAAGCAGACTTCATGGATATGGCTATGAGATTTATCGATATCAGAAAGAGAGTTTACACCTTCCCGAAAATGGGCGAAAAAGCATACTTCATTGCAATTCCTACATCGGCAGGTACAGGTTCTGAGGTTACGCCTTTTGCAGTTATCACAGATGAATCTACAGGTGTTAAATATCCTCTCGCTGACTATGAACTTATGCCTAATATGGCAATCATCGATACCGACTTCCATATGTCAGCTCCTAAGGGACTCACAGCTGCTTCCGGTATCGACGCAGTAACACATGCTCTCGAAGCTTATGCCGCAATGCTTGCTACAGATTACACAGATGGTCTTGCACTTAAAGCATTAAAAACCATCTTTGAATACTTACCGAGAGCTTACGAAAACGGACAGACAGATGTTATCGCTCGAGAAAAGATGGCTAACGCTGCTACAATGGCAGGTATGGCATTTGCAAACGCATTCCTCGGTGTATGTCACTCTATGGCTCACAAGTTAGGTAGCTTCCACCACTTGCCTCACGGTGTTGCAAACGCTCTTATGATTGAAGAAGTTTTAAGATTCAACGCGGCTGAAGCACCTGCAAAGATGGGTACATTCTCACAGTATGACCATCCGCACACACTTGCTCGTTACGCTGAAGTTGCAGATTACCTTGGTATTAAGGGTAATTCTGATGAAGAAAAACTTGAAGGCCTTATCAAAGCAATTAACGACCTTAAAGCAAAGGTTGGTATAAAAGAAACAATTAAAGATTACGGCATTGATGAAAAAGTATTCCTCGACAATCTTGATGAAATGGTTGAACAGGCATTTGATGACCAGTGCACAGGTGCTAACCCAAGATATCCGTTAATGGCAGAAATCAAGCAGATGTATTTGAATGCATACTATGGCAAGCACTTTATCGAGGCGGCTATGCCTACAGCAATGGATATCAAATCCAATGCAAAACCGGATGCAATCAAGAGCGTATATAATAAAGGCAAAAAAGCCTGAGTCAAAATAGAAGGAGGAATAAATCATGAAACTTGAAAGAGTAATTGCAGTTAGAAATAATAAAACCATATACCGTGACGGCGACAGATGCGTAAAGGTATTTGATGATCACTATTCAAAGGCCGATGTGCTTAATGAGGCACTCAATCAGGCAAGAATCGAAGAAACCGGGCTTAACATTCCTAAAATCCTTGAGGTAACAATGGTTGACGGAAAGTGGGCAATCGTTTCAGAATTCATTAAAGGAAAGACTCTCGCACAGCTTATGGAAGAAGAACCTGATAAAAAGGAAGAGTACATTGAACTTCTTGTTGACCTTCAGCTTGAAGTACAATCTAAGAAATCTCCTCTTCTCAATAAGCTTAAGGATAAGATGAATCGCAAAATCAGTGCAGCGGATATCGATGCTACAACCCGTTATGATTTGCACACAAGACTTGAAGGAATGCCTAAGCATACCAAAGTTTGCCACGGTGACTTCAACCCTTCAAACATTATAGTAACAGAAGATGGAACAGCATATATTTTAGACTGGTCCCACGCAACACAGGGAAATGCATCAGCAGATGCTGCAAGAACATACCTTTTATTCTGGCTTGCAGGTGATATCGAAGGTGCAAAAGCATATCTTGAACTTTTCTGCGAAAAGAGTGATACTGCTAAACAATACGTTCAGAAGTGGATGCCAATTGTAGCTGCGTCACAGTCAGTTAAAGGTAACGAGAAAGAACGCGAATTCCTGCTTTCCTGGGTAGATGTTGTTGATTACGAATAATAAGTTGTTAACCGGATTATGTTCCTTTTTACAAAAGCACATAATCACGAAAAAATTTTGAAAGGATTGAATAGTAAAATGAAAATAACAGTATGTATCGGTAGTTCATGTCACATTAAGGGTTCCCGTCAGGTTGTAGAACAGCTTCAATACCTTATTAACGAAAATAACCTGGGCGATAAGGTTGAGCTTGGCGGAACATTTTGTATGAATAAATGTCAGCAGGGCGTTTGCGTAACAGTAGACGAAGAATTTCATTCAGTTACACCAGATACAGTAAGCGAGTTCTTCCAGAAAGAAGTTCTTGCAAAGGTGTGATAATATGATTATTCAGATTTGTGTTGGAAGTTCTTGTCATTTGAAAGGCTCACCGGAAATAGTAGAACTGCTCACTCAGGCAGTTAAAGAGCACAAGCTTGAGGATGAAATAACACTTGCCGGAAGCTTTTGTATAGGTAAGTGCAATAGAGTAGGGGTAACTGTACAGGTAGATGATGTTATATATACAGGAATTAACCGTGAGAATTTTAAAGAATTTTTTAATGACAAGGTGCTCTCTGTAATAGAAAACGAAAGGAAGTAACGGGAAATGCCAAATTGTTTGACCTTAAAAAAATCAAATTGCAAAAACTGTTATAAATGTATTCGTCATTGCCCCGTAAAAGCAATCCGCTTTTCTGGAAATCAGGCACATATTATAGGGAATGAATGTATCTTATGCGGTCAGTGCTTTGTTGTCTGTCCGCAGAATGCAAAACAGATTGTAGATGAAACAGAAAAAGTAAGGGTATTATTACAAAGCGGCAATCCTGTAATTGTAAGTCTTGCTCCGTCATTTGTTGCCAACTATGACGGAGTAGGCATCAATGCAATGCGTGATGCACTTCAAAAGCTTGGATTCTATGATGTGGAAGAAACAGCTATCGGTGCAACCATCGTAAAAAAAGAGTATGAAAGAATGCTGAAAGAGGATGAGCGCGATATAATCATCACATCTTGCTGCCACTCAATTAACTTGCTTATACAGAAGTATTTCCCGGCGGAGCTTGAATATCTTGCAGATGTGCTTTCTCCTATGCAGGCACACTGCATAGATATAAAGAAGAGATTCCCGAATGCTAAAACAGTATTTATCGGACCTTGTGTGTCCAAAAAGGATGAAGCAGAGCATTATGAAGGAATTGTTGATGCGGTGCTTACATTCGAAGAACTTACACAGTGGTTAAAAGAAGCAAATATAGAACTGAAAAAGGAAATAGATAAAGATCCTGAAAGTCGTGCAAGATTCTTCCCGACAACAGGCGGAATTCTTAAAACAATGACTCAGGATGCTCCCGGATACACATATCTTGCGCTTGACGGTGTAGAAAACTGTATAGATGCACTTAAGGATATTGAAAGCGGTAAAATTCATAAATGCTTTATTGAAATGTCAGCTTGTGTAGGAAGCTGTATCGGCGGTCCTGTAATGGAAAAGTATCACCGTACTTCTGCAGTAAAAGACTACATCACAGTTTCCAACTACGCAGGCGAAAAAGATTTTGATGTGGTACAACCAAATTCGGTTGAATTAAGCAAACAGTTTGAATTTATTGAACACAGACTCCAGCAACCGTCAGATACAGAAATTTTCAATGTGCTTCGACAGATGGGTAAATTTAAACCTTCAGATGAACTTAACTGCGGCTCCTGCGGATACAACACCTGTCGTGAAAAGGCTATAGCAATCTGTCAGGGTAAGGCTGAAATATCCATGTGTCTGCCGTTCTTAAAGGATAAGGCTGAAAGCTTCTCTGATACAATTGTAAAGAATACGCCGAATGGTCTTATTGTTCTTAATGAGGAACTTGAGGTACAGCAGATAAATGAAGCCGCAAGAAAAATAATGAATGTACGCTCAAGCACAGATATATTAGGTGATCAGGTTATTCGCATTATGGATCCTAAGGATTTCATTGAAGTTAAAAACACAGGCAGGGATATTAGGAATAAGAGAGTGTATCTTGCTGAATATAAACGTTATGTTGAACAGTCGGTTGTATATGACAGAGACTCACATTTGTTAATTGGAATTATGCGTGATATTACCGATGAAGAAAATGAGCGTGAGAAGAAAGAAAGCATCAGCAGACAGACTGTTGAGGTAGCAGATAAAGTCGTAGATAAGCAGATGCGTATAGTTCAGGAAATTGCTTCGTTATTGGGCGAAACTGCTGCAGAAACAAAAATTGCTCTTGCAAAGCTAAAGGAGTCGATTTCAGATGAATGATTTATGTGCAGATATCGGCTGGAAGAGTATTAACCATGTAGGAGAACAACTTTGCGGGGACCATGTTGAAATAGTTGAACAAAACGAAGACTCAACTGTTATCGTTCTTGCAGACGGTCTTGGAAGTGGAGTTAAGGCAAGTATATTGTCTACTCTCACATCAAAGATAATATCCACGATGATGGCGGCCGAACTTCCTATAGAGGAATGTGTTTCAACAATTGCCGCAACACTTCCTGTATGTTCGGTAAGAGGGGTTGCATATTCAACTTTCACCATTATGCATCTCATAAATAATGAAACTGCAGAAATTATACAATATGACAATCCGCAGGTGATTGTACTTCGTGATAATGTGAACTATGATTATCCGAAGACCGAAATGAATATTGACGGTAAAAAGATTTATAAGTCTGTTATACGCCTGCAGGAAAATGATATTTTTATTGCAATGAGCGATGGCTGTCCTCATGCCGGTATCGGTATGGCATACAACTTCGGATGGAAGAGGGAAGACATCATAGATTTTATGGAAACGATGTCTGTAGCCGGATTAACTGCAAAAAATTTGTCAACATTGCTCGTTGACGAATGTAATAAGCTGTACGGATATAAGCCCGGCGATGATGCAACAGCGTGTATTGTTAAAATAAGAAAACGCGAGCCGATGAATATACTCTTTGGACCTCCCTCTAATCGTGATGATTGCGACAGAATGATGGCTCTGTTTTTCTCGAAGCAAGGCAAGCATATTATATGCGGCGGAACAACATCATCAATCGCTGCAAAGTATTTGAGAAAACCTTTGCAGGCAACTCTGAATTTTGAAAAATCAGATGTGCCTCCGATCGCAAAGCTTGAAGGTGTTGATCTGGTAACAGAAGGCGTTATTACAATGAACAAGGTAATTGAATATGCAAAGGATTATCTTGGTAAAAACGAATTATATGAGCAATGGAATTACAAGTGTGACGGTGCTTCGCTGATATGTCAGCTCTTATTTGAAGAAGCAACTGATATAAACTTCTATGTAGGCAGAGCAATCAACCCGGCGCATCAGAATCCTGATTTGCCCATAAATTTCAGTATTAAGATGAATTTGGTTGAAGAGCTTTCAAGAAGCCTTAAGGAAATGGGTAAAAGAATTAAAGTAAGCTATTTTTAAGGAGAGTGAATTATGAGAAAGTTTGATACAAAGGTACAGCATTTAAAATATAAAGTGCTTCGTGAAGTGGCAAGACAGGCTTGGAATGACGCTCTTCTTGACAATATACTTGAAATACCCAAGAAAATTGTACCCGGTAAGACACCAACAATGCGTTGCTGTGTTTACAAAGAGCGTGCCATCCTTGGTGAACGAGTTAAAATTGCCATGGGCGGAGACAAGGAAAATCCAAATGTAATTGAGGTAATCGATATTGCATGTGATGAATGTCCTGCAGCAGGTTTCGAAGTAACAGATTCCTGTCGTGGATGTCTGGCACACAGATGTGAAGATGTGTGTAAAAGAGGAGCAATTTCCTTTGACCACAACCACGTAGCTCATATTGATAAATCAAAGTGCGTTGAATGCGGACAATGTGCAAAGGTTTGTCCGTATTCGGCAATCGTAAACCGTAAGCGTCCGTGTCAGAATGCATGTAAGATTAAAGCAATTTCTATAAACGATGAAAATGCTGCAGCAATAGATAACAGCAAGTGTACTGCATGCGGAGCTTGTGTATATCAGTGCCCGTTCGGTGCTATTATGGATAAGTCATATATTCTGAATGTTATTGACCTGATCAGAAAAAGCGAAGACAATCAGAAGTATAAAGTATATGCAATGGTTGCACCTTCAATCTCCAGTCAGTTTACTTATGCAAAGCTTGGTCAGGTAATCAAGGGGCTTAAAGAGCTTGGTTTCTATACGGTAATTGAAGCGGCACTTGGTGCGGATATGGTTGCACAGGCAGAATCAAAAGAACTTGCAGAAAAAGGACTTTTGACAAGCTCATGCTGTCCGGCGTTTGTTTCCTATGTAAAATCAGCGTTTCCTGATTTGGTTAAATATATTTCCCACAATCTTTCACCGATGGCAACGCTTGCAAAGTATATCAAGGAAACAGATGCAAACTCAAGGGTTGTGTTTATTGGACCTTGTACAGCTAAAAAGGCTGAAGCACAGCTTGAAGATGTAAAGCCATATATAGATGCTGTTATGACTTTTGAAGAGCTTCAGGCACTTTATGACAGCAAGGATATTGATATCACAGCACTTGATGAAGATGTGCTTGATAATGCTTCATATTTCGGCAGAATCTTTGCGCGCTCCGGTGGCCTTTCTGATGCTGTAGCACAGGGGTTAAAGGAACAGGAAATAGATTTTGATCTGAAAGCAATTCCATGTGACGGAATAGAAGCCTGCAGGGTGGCACTTCTTAAACTGAGCAAGGGTGTGCTTGATGCAAACTTCATTGAAGGTATGGCATGTGTCGGCGGATGTATCGGCGGTGCAGGATGCCTTACTCATGGTGAGAAAAACAAAGCAGAAGTTGATAAATACGGCAGAGAAGCTCTTGAAAAAACAATTTCACATGCTGTTGCTGTGTTAAAATAGGTATGTATTGAATGTATATATGAATGAAGTTATCAAAAATGATAAAATTGGGTTGCGTTTTTAATTATTCCCAAGTATAGTTTTGTATTGTATAATTT
>JAHAZB010000028.1 GCA_018384175.1 Eubacteriales bacterium | reverse complement strand
GTCCAATGATATACAATATCTAGTACTATCCTTCAAAATCATCGAATAACTAGCACTGATAGATGACAAGCCATAGACCTTTAAACAATCTTTTTCATCAAAGCGTTCATATACAACCTCATACCCTTTTTTTGCCGTTTTATTGATTTCTTCCGCAAACGAGTAAATATCAAAAACATTCTTCCCGCTTCGTGTGTCTTGAACACTATTTCCAAATATACGATAACCACTAATCCCACAACTATCAGCATAGTCAGTCAATGAAACAAATTCCCCTTCAACTACATTTATTGGTATCAGTGATTTTACATACTCCAAATCTGCCTTTTTATCTATCTTACCATACAACTTAGTAATAAAACTCTCTGGTTCACCCTCCGTTTCTAACGGTGAATCAGGCTCACCATAACCATTTTCAAACACATCTATATGCACACTATTTGTCGGCAAAAACCTCAACAGTTCACCATCTGCGGTTTCGTAACCACCAACAGCAACGTCAAAGCCGCCTACAACTATTACCTCGTGTGGAACTCTTACCCTGCCATCCACCACATCAGCAGTGTACCAATCACTTTCTTCCGTCTTAAACCTAACCGTTTTTACCAGTGTGGTATCAAAATTTACATCACAAAATTTAATATAAAGAACACCTATCGAACCGTGGTATAAATTAGGCTGTTTGCCTAATATCTTTAGTTCCTGTCCTTTTATACTTAAAGTTATTTCCATACATTTCTCCTTATTCAAGAATTTCGTATGTTCCGGAACTATGCTATTTTCTCACAAATTGAGCTAAAAAAACAAATAGCACTATAAGTAGTATACTGTCTATATTATACCACATTTTTGCCAAAAAGTCAAGAATTTTCAAACATTTGTTCGTATTTTGCAAGATAGTTACAATACAAATATCAGGCAAAAGTCATTAAAAAATGCAAAAGGCCACCACTTATAGTGATGGCTTTTTTGCTAAGCGATATATTTAGTTATTTGAGAAAGTGCTTTTCTTTGATTAAGGCGTATCATATTTTGATATAAATGACTCACATTCCTCTAAAGGAAGTGCTTTGGAATAATACCATCCCTGAACGAAGTCGCAAGCAGATGAAGATACAAGGGTATTTTGTTTCTCGGTTTCTACGCCCTCGCAAATAACCTTAATATTTAAGCTGTGCGCAAGAGCAATGATTCCTGTAAACAGGTCTTTGCCTTTTTCTTTTTCGGTTTTGAGTAAAATATCACGGTCAATTTTTACAACATCAATGGGATAATCGCACAAATTCGCAAGGGATGTGTAACCGCTTCCCAAGTCGTCCAGATACACTCTGAACCCAATTTCCTTACACAACCTTACATTATTCGTTGCAGTTTCTCTGTCTTTTTCTATAGCATCTTCGGTGATTTCAATAGCAATCTTTGATTTATCAAAAGAATAACTATTTGAAATCATCTTGAGTTTATCAATAAAATTTTCTTCTGAAAGGGTTATTCTTGTAAAGTTACAGGAAAGAGCTATGTTTTCAAAAGCCGTACCCTTCCATTTTTCAAGCTGACGACAGGCAAGCTCAAACATATAGAAGTCGTGCTTACTTATAAGCCCTGCTATTTCCATGTTCCCAATATATTTACCGGGACCAACAAGTCCTTTATCAGGATTATCCCACCTTGAAAGAGCTTCTGCTGAAACAATTTTCTTGGTTTTGTTATCAACAATAAACTGCAGATACATCTTGAATTCGTTTTTCTCAAACCCCTTCAAGATGCTTTCGGTGATTTTCTTTTCTTCTTGAATCATATTCATAGAAGGAATATCGCAGAAAACAATCTGCTTTTCCGTACCAAAAATTTTGCTACAGTTCTTTCTGAGATTGAAAAGAAGAATTTCACAATTTCTGTCAGAACTTCCAAGATGATAGACGGCAGAGTGAAACACAAGTTTGTTGTTTTCCTCCTTCACAGCTTCAAAACTGTTGAGCTCATTCATAACTTCGGTGAGTCTTTTTTTTGCGTCATCATCATTTGTGGATTGAAACGCAAAGGCAAAGCCGTTTTCGGTAATTCGTGCAGAGATTTCTCTGTCGCCGGTATTCTCCGAAAGAACGGATGCTGTGTATTTTAAAATATCGTCAAAAGAACTGTCGCCGTGATAAGAACGAAGATAGCTGCTGTCTAAAATAATATATGCAATATAATAAAGACTTCTTGAAATATCGTTTATAGTGTATCTGAAATGATATTTGAAAAATTGCAGATTTCCCATTCCGGTCTCGGAGTCGGTCATCTTATCCGCCTCATTTTCTTTGCGGATGCGTTTGATGCGAAAAATCAGCAGAATTACAGAGGCAAGCAGACTCAAGCAAAAAACAAGTGCTATTACAATCCAAATGTAATTTATCTTTGCATTTTCCGCCACATAAGAAAGATATATTCCGCTTTTGACATCTTCCGAGATCTCACTTGCTGCAGCTTTTGTTTTTGAAATCAGCACATCATCCGTAAGGCTTGTGAAAACAAGACCTGATTTCACTGTTTTACCGTCTTTTTCAAAGGATACGAGTTCTAAATAATCCTTATAGTAAGACAGGGTGCTGATATTTTCGGAAGAAGAAACAATCTCTACCTGCAAATTTTCTCCCATTGTATTTTTATCAGCTTTATTGCCATTGATATAAACAAAATCCACCCCTGAGCATTCAGAGATAGTCCTCAGCATATCAGGAATAATCCCACAGTATGCGTTATTTTCCTCGTCATAAAATTCAACCGGATAATTATCAGGATTTCCGGCTACATAGATGCAATCACCCAAGCCCTCGGTTTTCTCTGTAGTATAAACCTCGGCAAATGCCGGCTGCACACAAGAGATAATCAGCAGGAATATTGCGATCATACATTTTCTCATTTTCCAAATCACCTCACCTCTGTTAAATATTCATCTTCTTTCGTTCAATGCGTCCCCAATCAAGTTTTTTCTTTTTATAGCCCTTGAACGCCGTAAGTCTTACAAATGCCATTATAAACCTTAAAGTTGTAACCTCAAAAAAGCAAAGCATTATGGCTTTCATACAGTCTTTGAAGGTAACTGTCAAATCAATGGTCTGTATTCTTGAAAAGAACGCTGTAAGTGTAAGTATAGAGTTATATGTTGCGTAAATCAGCATAAAAAGTATCATAAACGGTAAGTTTAGTAAATCAATGCAATATGCCGCTACCATTGTGAACACACCGAAAACTTCAATAAATGGCGAAAGTAATTCATAAAGCAAAAAGTACATATATGAAATAAAACCAACTGCACCGAATTTAGGATTCCCCATCATCTTTTTATGCTTCCACATAGTCTGGAAAAGTCCAAGATGCCAACGCTTTCTCTGCTTTTTCAGGTCTCCTAATTTTTCAGGCACTTGAGTCCAACATACTGCATCGGTAGCATATTTGATAGAATACGGAATCTGATTTGTAAGGCAGTAGGAATGAAGCTTTACCACAAGTTCCATATCTTCGCCCATTGTGCCGTGGTCATAGCCGCCTGCTGCGATAACCGTTTCTTTTTTGAACATTCCAAATGCTCCCGATATAATAAGGGAGCCATTAAAATGATCAAATAAAATTCTGGATGCCAAAAATGAACGGTCATATTCCAAGAGCTGCATACAAGCTAAAATATTCTTAGGCAGTCTGTATTCTATAACTCTGCCACTTTGGAGCGTTACATCATTACATGGTCTTACCGTTCCGCCTACCGCAACCACATTTTCTTCTTCCAAAACGGGAATTACAATCTTTTTTAAGGAATCATACTGCAGAACGGAGTCTGCATCCATACAGATAAAGTACGGATACTGCGCAGCGTTGATACCCATATTCAGCGCATCTGCTTTGCCGCCGTTTTTCTTACGAATGAGAGTAAGAGGAACCTTCTGCTCATAAGATTCATAAATAAATTCCTCAGGCTGACATGCTATACTTCTGTGGATAGGTCGTCTTACCGGATGCATATTATATGCATCAATTAAAACGTGTGATGTTTCATCCTTTGAGCCGTCATCCACAACGATAATCTCGTAAAGTTTATGATCCAGCGATAGTAAGGATTTGACTGTCTGCACAACCGTTACTTCCTCATTATATGCAGGAACCACTATTGTTATTGGCACAAAATAGTTATCTGTAAACTTATTCATCAGTCTATCCTGCATCTTTTTTCTGTAAAGAGTTGATGCACCCACAACCACCGATAAGAACAAAAATGTAGAGTAGCCGATGAGATATATGATAAAGCAAACGCCGATAATGTCAAAAATATTTTTTATTGTTTCCATTTCCATTATGCTTTCACCGCCTCTGCATTTCTCTTATCAAGACGGTAGCGCATAATTTCTCTTGCGTATCTGTCGTTTCCGTCAAAAACATTTATCAAATCGTGATATGTATATCCAAGTTTTTCAAGGCTTATTGCACTATTCTGTCTTATGTGCCAGTTAGAGCTTGAAAGGTTTTCGACCAATATTCTGAAAGTAACATCGCCGGGATATGATTTCAGCGCAGATGAGGCAATCGCCTGATATTCCCATGTGCGATCTTCCAAATTTTCCGCTATTGCCCAAATACTGCTTTCAGCTTCCTTAATCGGGAATTTTTCAAAGTATCTGATAGCTGCAAAACGAAGCTCGTTATCTGCCTTTTCGTTTGATAAAAGCTCCAGCATTTCTTTATCACAGCGGATATTGCCAAAACGGAGGTAATTCAAAATATTAAGCTGCATTCCGGTAGAATATGCATTAAAGCTTTCAAAAAGCATATCTTTTAAGCTTTCTTTATCCCCAGTGTAATTCAAAAGTCCGTCACAAATGAGCTTTGAGTGATGGAAGGATAAGTTTTTGTCTATTATTTTTAAGGATGCCACAACAACATCAGGTCTTTGCATACTGTAAAGTGCTTTCAAAGTATTTTCTCTGCAATATACATTTACAGACCTTAAAAGCTCCAGAAGATCATCAAGCACTTTTTCACTATCATTATGCTTTAGTATGTTGTATTTGTGAAGTATGTAAGGAAAATATGCAATTTTTATGGTATCCTTGCTTATGTAACGATGAGTAAGATATTCAAATACATAAAATGTTTCAACAAGATATTTCTGTGCCATATCAGGCTCTTTTCGGGAAACACTTTCAAGTGCTCTGTCAAATGCCGTAATTCCGGCGGTTCTGTCAAGCTTTTTGCAAAGATATTTTATATGTTTTTCTGAGATTTCTTTGCCGGTTTTGATAACTTCTATCTGGTCACAAATGATTTTTTTGAGTTTTTGAGAATTGGTGTCGAGTGCTTTTTCACGGTAACGCAAAACAAAAACATAGACTATGTTAAATGCTATCATGCTGATGCATATTGCGATATAAACATAAATCATAATCTCTATTTTCATTTTCACTCACACCCTTTCCATAACCCTTGCATTATATAATAAGATTGTTTGAGTCTTTCGTGATATGTTACCTTGTTGCCCCAACCTTGAAGCTTAATCTCGTCAAGTTCAATTCTTTTGTCTCCCATACCAATTCCTGCATATATTTTGTCAATGTCTATATATTCAATTCCATAGTTTCCGTCATAGTAGTCATCGTGAATTTCCATCTTTGACGGATCTGCAAAATTCATAAGTTGCCACGGAAGCTTGATTTCAATATAATCTCCGCTCGAACAAAAATCTGCTAAAGAATTAAATTCTTTGCTTTCGGGATTTGCATTGCCGTATAAAAGTTTTCCCGTTTCATAGCTTTCTGCAACAGTTTCCTTGGTCGCGGTTGAAATCTCAATTGCAGTACGAAGTATTAAGTCTATATTAACAAACACTGGAGAATTTTTATCGGGAATATTATCCTTAAAATATGTATCAAATTCATAAATGTCCCTTGAATAAGTTGAACGAAGTGCGTCATATCTTTCCTGTACCATAATACGGCTATTATCTTTTCCATTTATTACAATGATAAAATCTGCATCCCTATCAAATTTTACATCAAAGTTTTTGCAGTAGTTGCTACCGCTTTTCGGTGTTACATCAAGAGGAATATACAGTGTTTCATTTTCAAAATCAAGATTGTCTTTCTTTACAAGAAAATACATAAACTTTTCATCGTATTTAACCGAAAACTCTGTTTTGCCACTTTGTATTTTATCTTTCTCTGTCCACTCAGACACATCTCCGTCAACATAGCAAACGGACTTTTCTTTTCCGGGGTCAAAGGATAAAAGACCAAAATATTGCTCGTTTGTTTGATAATCAGACCAATATGCCGTTCTTGTAAGATTTACTGCGTGCATTGTATTCCAGGTTCTTTTAAACCATTCGTCCTGCCAGGTAAAAATGCACCCGCCATTACAACCGGTTATCTTGATATCGTCCCAACAATCAACAAGAGCCTGTCCTTGTGCCTGCTCCGAAGTGTTACCCTGATTTCTGCCGGTGTCCTTATCCACCTGAGCCATACCTCTTCCTGTGGATACCCCAAATTCTGAAATTACAATCGGCATTGTGTGGTGGTTATTAAGCATTGCAAGGTATGCTCTGTATGCATTGATTCTTCCCTGCTCATCACGAAAAGCATCTTTTGATTCAATACCGAATACCGACCAATCCTTTGCAAAACTCAAATAATAGGGATAGTAAGGATATACATGGTAGGATACAAACTGCCCCGGAATAAATGCATCTGTTGTTTTAATGTGTTCCACATCCACACGGGCACATTTTAAAAAGAATTTTTTAATAACTTCCGGATATTCAAAAGGATCAGTTGTGGGCCAGTTGGAAAAGGCAACGAGTCTTTGCTTACCATAGCGTTTGGTTTCATACTCAATAACCTTATCCCCTACCATTGTAAGCATTGTTTCAAACGGAGTAGCCTCAGGGGAAGTATACATATACTTCCCCTTGTATGACGAGTATCCTTCCATACCTTTATACAAGTCATCTGTATATGCAACGGTGGAATCTTCCCACTCAACGCCTAAGATATATCCGATTACCCAATCTGATATATCTTTTTTATATGTTCCATGACCTGCACTTGCAACTCTGCCTAAATTGAGTTTTCTGTTTCCGTGAATAACATCAACCATTATTTTACTGTTTTCTAAAAATGTATCATAAAAGTCCTTGCTGTATGCATCTCTGTGGGAATTTAGGACATAGTCATTCACCCAAACGCCGTGAAGCATATAAATAGGATTTTTGTTGTCTTTGTTATATTCATAGAAAGCATCATAGAAGGTGTCGTTTTGGATTGTGTAAACACGAATGGTGTTTGCGCCCATTTCCTGTATGTATCCAAACCATCTTAAATATGTTTCTTTGTCAATAGCGAATGAGGTTGCCCACTTGCCAGGAAGTCCAGAGCCTAAATTTACGCCACGAATTTCATAAGGAGTAAACGTGTCCCCGTTTTTCATATATATTTCTTCGCCGTCTACCTTCATAAAATATTCTGTGGGCTTTTCTTTTCCAAAATAAAAATACATACCTTCATAAAAGTATAACCAATCAAATACAAGAAGCACAAGTATAATAGAAACTACTGTTATAATATATTTTTTCAAAACCTGTACCTCCTTTTTCTTTAATCTGATACTTCGTTATATTTTTTCGTTTTTGATTCTGCGCTATTTTGGCGAAGTGATTCGATATTTTCGTCCATAAATGCAATTCGTTTGGTAATAAAATCCTTCATCTGCAAAATTGCTTCATCATAATTTCTTGGATTTCTCTCGGTAGGATACATAAGGTCATACTCCTGATTGAAGGTGTAACCCCATCTTTCGTAATTTCTGTCCACTGCAGCACCTAAATACTCTATGGTATCATCAATAAATCCAAATAAGTATTCCTCACTGAAAACTGTTTTTCTAAGCTCGTAGTATCTTGTAATAACCCTATCTGTAAAATCCGAGTCCATAAAAAGCATTTGATACCACAGCCCCGAGTTCAGCCTGAACTCATTCTTTGGTATTGCGCCCTCCTGATAGGCATCAAGTGCCGAGTTAAAGTCCCATACACACATTTTGTACTTGCCGTCTATGTCCTTGTATATGTAGGTTGAAAGAGATCCTGCATCATAGTTACAGGTGAATTCATTAATTAAAAAATAGTCAACAAATGAATCTATATCAATATAATTATTGTATCCATACTTCTCGTTGTTGTAGTCATAGGAATAAAGCGTTTTTTCAAATAATGAAAACTCATTTTTTATTGCCTCTTTAAGCTCAGGTGTAGTATTTTTAGCACCGGGATAGACAAGTTCATGCTGGGTTTTTGCACGGGTTGTATAGTTCGTAAATGGATAAAGCTTGTTTGCTTCTTCGGTATCACCCCAATCGAGGCGAAGAGCATAACCTGAAAATGTATTATCTTTCTTGTTTACCTGAAGATTCAGTCTTGAACCTTCTTTTCCGGCAGTTATCATTTCTGTTGCAAGATAAAGACCTCTGTATTCACCATTTAATACAAGCTCGAAAAATCGCACATTCGGGCTATACTCCATAATTTCGCCCGAAATGTTATACCACATATAATTACGCACAAGCGTTTTGTCAAGAAAAGGACCATGCAACGCCCACTCGTGATGCGCATCCATTCCAAGAAATTCCTGCGGATTATTTGTGCCGTCAGCATTTACAAATCTTATAAAATAGTTGGGCTTTTCAAACCTTCTTGACGAATGTCCTCTAACTCTGATCATAACTTCGCCCATACTTTTTGCATTGTCCGAAAGATGATTATATTCCTGCTTGTTGTCGATTACATCAAGCGATGCTCTTATGGTTGTAGTCCCATCTGCTGCAAGAGTATAATCTATAATATTATACTCCGCATCGTAAATGGGCTTTCCCGGAATTTCCGTTCCGTTTGTATTGATACTCACAATGGGCAGGTGCGTGCAAAACGCATTGTCTATATGTGATTCACAATCTGTTTTTTCTTCTGCCATAATATGCTCTATATATCTTTTTCCGTTATCTTCCGGCATAATAAAACTTATACAAAGTACCGTGATCAGCACCAAGGCTGTAACAGATATTCCTATTATTTTATATTTCAACCCCGGCACCTCCTTTTGCGGTCAGTTAATAGGTTTAATTTGAAACCTCATCATTTTGCATAACGGTATTAACATACTCAATGTTACCAATTTTATAAATCTCATCGCATATACCAATATTGTTCTTTCTTTCAGCCAATGTAAGCATTTTTGCAGTAATTTCGTATATAAATTCAATAGATTCTGTTGTTGAGTTTTTCACTCTTAAGACCGCTTTTGCTCCAAAAAATTTAAACATTATAGCCTGAATTTGTGTCTCTTTGGTACGGTTACCCCTAATGATTACAAGCATGCGGTTATTATTCTTGATTGCACCCAATATGAGAAAAAGTATAAATACGAATGCACTTCCGATACCTGCAACGATAAAGTCTCCCACACCGCAGCAGATACCCACAATGATTGTCCAGAATATGTAAACGGTATCTCTTGAATCCTTAATTGCCGTCCTGAAACGAACAATAGAAAGTGCACCGACCATACCAAGGGAAAGTGCTACGTTGTTTCCGATAACCGTCATAACCATTGAGGTAAGAACTGTTAAAACAACAAGTGATACATTAAACTTTTTACTGTAAATTGTTCCTCGGTGTGAAATCATATAGGATATAAAAATTAAAAAGCCCAAAATTCCCGAAACTAAAATATTTGCTGCAATCTGCTCCCACGAGAGAGTTGACTGCTCTTTGATAAGATTAAAAATCTGACTTCTCATTTCCAAAAACTCCTTTTATCATATTTCATCATAGCTTTGCTGTCTTGCTAAAGCGTATTTACTTACTGACAGCTCACTTTTGTTGATACTGTTTATAAACTGCCTGATGTAATCGAGCAAAAATCCGTTGAACTTTACCTCAAGCACCACATTAAACTTATCTAAAACAGGATACATCACAAGATTTTCCGAAAATAAATCAAAATTGGTTTCCGTTGCCACAATGTTATTGTCAAATGTAATCCTGATTTTATTTTCCTTTGCAATGTACGCTTTACGGTTATATTGAACAATCGTTTTCGGTCGGTAGCACTTATAATGCATAAGTCCGTAACATTCTCTTGCAAAATCCTCTTTGTATTTTAACAAAACTTCATACTTTCCGGAAATTAACGCCTCTGCGTCCGCTTTTGTCATACGAAGTGAGCGTTTCTTCTGATTTGCCCCTTGCTTTTGCTTCATTTCAAGCATTGCAAAATCGTGCTTTGGGTCATAAATTCTAAGTCTTATTTTTCGCCTGGTTTCAACGCCTTCAAGCTTTTCAAAGAAATCGTCATCGTAAATTGTGTCAAAATAGAGTGAGCGTATAATGTAGCCGTCTGTTCCGTTATGCTCATCCTGTATCATAAGCATATCGAGATAATGAGCTTTAGAACGAAACTCATCAATATTTATTAAAAACTTCTTTTCTTCCCTTGTTACAACATTCATAAAAATCCCCTCTTGCAAAAAGAAAAGCTGCAATAACAGAAAGTCCCAAAAAAGACCTTTATCATTGCAGCTGGACTGGCATAGTATAAACCTTAGCCTCTTTGCTTTGCGTCACCGGCTTTCACCGATTTTGCTAAATATTAAACTCTAAATATTATACCACAATGATTCGCTTTTGTAAATTAATCTTTTGCAAAAACCCAAAGTGTATTGTTTACGGCGCTATCCTCATTACATAACTTGTAAACACTTAACACTACGGTATCTCCGTTTGTCTTTTTATATGTTATTCTTGGAGTTTTACCTTCTAAAAGCTGTCTTTTTAGTGCATCATAATTCAAAAAGCTCATCATTGCTCTGTGGAACTCAGGTGCTACAGAATCATCTATATATTTGGTTAAAAGAGCGGAAAAATGTTCCTCATTTTCGTTATATCCAAGGTACGCAGGCATTAAAATACGATGTGCTTTGTTTGTATCCAAATCCACACGATATATTCCGTTATATTTTTCCTTCATAACGGAAATCATTGTATCAATTTCTAAAATTCCAGTTTTTGTATGAACGTACCCAGTTTCATTTTCGCTTGCAACTTTCTTTGCTTCTTTGTCTTGATAATATTGCGCTTTTGCCTCATACATTCTAATCTCTGCTTCTCGCACCATTTCTTCGGTATTCATATTATGTGTTCTGTATGACATACCAACCGCAATATGATAATCCATTTGCTCAAGCTGCCGAGTAAGTATAGCAATGCCTTTTTTTATATCATCCTGGGATGCTTTTTCGGCAAATACCAAGAACTCATCTCCACCCATTCTATATATCTTGTGTCCGTAGAATACTTCCTTTAGGGTATTGGCAACATACAAAAGCATTTCATCGCCTGCAGCATGACCATACTTATTGTTACGAAGATGAAGCTCATTAACATCAATATAAATGCATGAAAATTCCTGCGGTTTTTTCTTATCAAACATCAAAAGGTCTTTTTTATATGTAACACGGTTTGAAACTCCTGTGAGTGAATCGGTCGTTGCCGCAATCTCTTTTTTGTTTAAATTCTTTTTGTTGTAAATTGCAATGGAAAAACAAACTGCAACATCTTCCAAAAGAAGTCTGACTGTTCTGCTGTTTTTAGAATTTACAACACCAAGAATGCCGATATGATTCTTTTTGTCAATAACTGTTGCAAAGGAAACCTCCGTAATTTTATGCTCTTTCAGAAAATCATAAAAAATGTGGTTCGTTTTTTCAAGATGGTCGTTTGGCGTAATGCACATAAGGTTTACAGTGGCGTTATTCACCTTGTGAAGTTCTGCGGCGTAACGAAGAATTTCTGATATAAAATATTTTCTGTCATCACCCGAAAGGATTTCTTCCAAACTGGCAGGCATAGCGAAATTGTAATCTTCTCCGTCATCATCAAAGAATACCGCAGATCGAGATTTTGCAAAGGTAGCAATCTCTTTTAAAGACTCGGAAACATTATTCTGCTGCTGATTTATCTCTAAAAGCAATTTTCTGATTTTTGATGCACAGGCTGTCGCAAAGCTTCTTTGTTTTTCGCCGCGCATCAAAATCACAATATACAAAGCCATGATGAGTAACATTGTGATAAATGAAACAAGGTGTAGGTTAGATATAATGTGCACTTTTGCAAATACCTGAGACTCATACCTTGCAAGAGTTATCTTCCAGTCAATTCCTTCAAGTGTAGAAAAATGAGCATAAACTTCTTCATCTTTAAGCGCGGATTGGAAAAAAGTATAACCCTTTTCGCTATTTATCATTTGCTCATAGGAATAGCCATCACGATATTCTCTGTTTTCTAAGAAAGAAATATTTCCAAGTTTGTCATGAATGGTGTCGATAACAAGATTTCCTGTTTCTTTATCAT
>JAHAZB010000025.1 GCA_018384175.1 Eubacteriales bacterium | reverse complement strand
TGTCTTTATTTTAACCGATTTGAAATCAGAGTTCTGTGATGTTATCACTTACCTCTTTTTCTGTTCCTTAATTTGCAGATTGCCTGTGTCATTGTTCCCATCGGGCAGAAAGCGCACCACGTTCTCGGCTTAAAGAAAATCATAACAATAAGACCGATTAGAAGCGATGTAAGCATCAGGCTGTAAAATCCGAAGCTGAACTGTGCCACCCAATCCGGGAATATACTTCCCGAATATGTCCATCCCCACGGAATACGGAATGTCCAAAACAGTTTGATTGCTTCACGCAGATTTTTCGAACCGCTTGCCACAAGGTAGGTCTGAAAAACCATATTGCCGAACATGGCAAGGAAAAATATCAGAAAACCATATCGAAACCATTTGGATGCCATCCATTTCGGTGTTGGCTTGTTTCGGGAGCATTTGAGATCTCCGCCCAGCTTACAATAGAGTTGCCCTCTGCCGCAAAGATGGTTGCAGAAAAACTTGTTACCGCCAAATGCAGCGAGTATGAGCGGCAACAGAAAATCAACCATACCGAGCCAAGCAAACAGAATATTGAAAAAACCGAGTGCAAAATATACAATGGACCATATCCATAAATAGTCATACCAATGCTTTTTCTTTGTTTTCATATGTTCACCCTGCTTTCCATTGTAATACTGTTTGCCGGGCAAACCTTTTCGCATTTTCCGCATCCTACGCATTTGTCTTGTGCAACCTTTGCAAAACATCCTTTATGTACCTTTATTGCCCCTAACGGGCAAATGTTTTCACAAGCACCGCAGGCAACGCAAACTGACTTATCTACTATTGAATATCGTTTAGACGCCATCCTTATTCCTCCGATTAAAATTAGCTTATTATATTTTATTACGGTATTTTATGCTGATATTACTTTTCCTTGTAGTAGAGCATACAGTGGCAAAAGCCTTCGAAATTGGGGTCGGCGATTTGATCTTTGAATTCCTTGCACATACACTTGGTATCATCTGTTTTTTCTCTGCGGCAAGGGCAGTAACCGCCTGTCTTTTTCAGTCCTTCTTTTATGGTGTTGACAATTTCCGTATCGGGATTTAATTTGATCTTCATTTTTCTTCTCCTATAATGTGCTTAATATAATTTTCCAAAACCTTTTCGCTCATGGCACCGAGCTGTATATAGTAAATCGAGCCATCGGCGTTGATAAATACCGTTTCGGGGATTGAATAAATGCCGTAGGTGTTAGCTGCGTCATATTTGGTGTCGTAATATACGGGGAAACTGTAGCCGCTGTCAAGTACGAATTCTTTGACACCGTTTACTGTTTCGTTATATCCGTCGGTGAGATTTATCATCATAAATACGACCTCATCACCGTATTTTTCGTACATCGCATCAAATGCCGAAAGCTCGGACTTACATGGGCCGCACCAAGATGTCCAAAAGTTTATGACGATTGGTTTGCCAAAGTAATCTGAAAGTTTTACTTTATTCATTTCCGAATCATAAACGGTGAAATCATCCGCCTGAACCACATTTTCAGAAGAAGCGTTATTCTGCTTTTCATCAGTAGAATACTTTTCCGAAAGCTTCGGATATAGCACTGCCGCAAGTATCATAATCGCAACAAATGCGACCGCAATTATTATCCATACCTTGTTTTTCATTTTCTCACCTCACATAGTAATAGCCAAAAGTGAATTTAAAAGTCCAAATGCCATTGCAAGTCCGACTATTATCAATAAAATACCGCTAACCAAATTGATTACCTTATAATGTTTTTTGATTAAGGTAAAGGCTTCCGATAGCTTATCGAGCAGCACTGCGGAAAATATAAACGGAATGCCCAACCCCAGGGAATATGTCAGCAATAATGTCGCACCTTTTAAAGCACCGCCTACGCTTGAAGCAAGCATGAGTGCAGAGCCGAGAAAAGCTCCAACGCAAGGGGTTAAACTGATGGAATAAATTGCTCCGAATAAAAAAGCCGATGCAATTCCCGTTACTTTATACCCCTTATGCATTCCCTTAAAAAACGGAATGCGGAAAACCTCCAAATAAGAAAGACCGAACAATATTACAATAACGCCGGAAACTATATTTATGATTGCTTGATATTCGGAAAGCAGTTTTCCAAGCGTTCCCGAGAAAAGCCCGAGAGCCGTAAATACAACCGTAAAGCCCACCACAAAGGCAATAACCTTAAATATCATCTTGGGATTTTTGTTGCTATCGTTTTTGCTTTGCCCCGCAAAATATGAAACGTAAATAGGCAACATCGGTAGCATACACGGTGATATAAAGGAGATTATCCCCTCTAAAAATGTAATGATATAATTCATGCGTCAAATTCCTTTCGTCAGCTTATAGTGTTATTTTATCAAATTTCCTTACCGCTTTCCGTGATGTTATCACATAAAAAGACATGCCAAAAAATTTCTCTTGACTTTTTTAGCAGGTCTTTGTTGTTTATGCGATAATAATAAAAGTTTGTTTTCGCTAATTTAATTTTTGTTTTTCTTAACAAAGTTTGCCTAAACTATTGTATTATTCGCATTTTTATGATATAATTTATAATGTTCAACTATATAAACAGAGAGGTGACAAAAATGGCAGTATCATACAAGAAACTTTGGAAGCTTTTAATCGACAAAGATATGATGAAAAAAGAGCTTGCCCAAAAAGCAAATGTGAGCAATTACACTCTTGCAAAAATGAATAAAGGTGAGAATGTAACCACAGATGTTCTCGTGCGAATCTGCAAAGCACTTGAATGTAATCTTGATGATATTATGGAGCTTGTTGATGAATAAAGTGTATAGAAGTACATTGGAAGAATGACAACTTATTTATAAATTGATATGTGAAGGAGTTTTCGACAAAAAATAATTTTTGTGTTTTCTTGACACAAGCAGACGACCTTGGAAGAGTGGTAATTCCAAAGGAAATCAGACGTACTATGAGAATAAGAGAGGGCGACCCACTTTGTACCTTGTTGCTACATACCCTCAAACCCGCATCATTACTGGGTCTATCGGTGTTTTCTCAAACGCCCGTATTAGGGGCACAAACGAGTTTTAAGACAGTTTTGGGGGTAAATTAGAGTAATTATATACATTGAAAGTTAAAATCATTTTAAGGGCTACGGAAACAAACCCGTAGCCCTTTATGTGTTTTGACTGTAAAATTGTTTTTCTTAGTTATCTTTTTCCCACAACACTGTACCATCTTCTAATGAAACTTTTTCGGGAATACATTTTAAGGAAATCTCTATTGAATCATCATATATTTCAACAGAGTCATCGCATCCAGGTGATAATACTTGAACTTCATTGACACCTATACTGTATTCTCCAATGTAATCTTCATCGCCTGGTTCTGTATCGGTTTCACATATTCCTGTAAAAGATTTGCATTTGATTTTAAGACCATTTTCCCATTCAATAATCAACATATCTTTCTCGAAATAATCATCAATAACAAAAAGTAAATTCTTGTATTTTTCTTCCATAATCATAACCTCTTCATATTTTATTTTAACCATTTAGGTTTGGCGGGAACAATGTGTGCATTTCCCTTATTATCATAATGAATTGTTGCACGGGTTGTATCGTAGTATTTTCCTGTTCTTATATCATAAAATTTACCTATATTTTTCCCATAATCAACGACAACCTTGTTATTACCATAACTTTGTCCTTTACCAACTGCATCTTTTAAAAGTTTATTTGGGTTGGAAGTTAGAATGCTGGGGTTCTTACCATTTGCTATCTGTTGATTATAGTTATTTGTGCCTTTTATATGTTTATCTTGACGACCTTGATGAATTTGTGCATTAGAACGACCACCTTTTGTATTTCCAAAATTACCACCTGAACCTGCACCCATTAAGCAACCACCTGCTTTCTGGACTTTGAAAATTCACTTTCAAAAGAAATAATTTCTATTCCTGCATCTTTATAAGTTTTGAAGATGTCATCAGGTGTTGCGCCATATACAATAATGGTTTTTGGCGATAATCTTTTAACAAGCTCTGCAAGACCTTTTTTAAAATAGTCCTTATCAATCTTATTTTTTATACATCCGTGCGTACCAACTGCAACGGTTTTAAACTTTTCAACTCCGTCAAAGCAAAAATTATATGTACGCTCGTCATTGAATCTTACATTTGGAATAAGTTCAACATCATTTTTTTGAAGCCATACTGCTAATGCCCGACTTCTGTATGTATTCCACTGTTGCATTACCAATGGCATATTCCGATACAGGCTGAAATCTGGTGAAATTACCCCTTTGAACTTTTTAAGTTTTTCGAGGTAATGTTTTGGGTTGTTCCATAAGCGTTCAAACTTAACATCATGCTCATAGAACATAACCCAGCAATCAAAATCATTCCACGATTTTGACATAGCCTTTGAAAAAGGTACTAATTTCTGGGGTATAAGATTGCTTGTTCTGATTTTTGGCAACTCAATATAACCCTCATAATCAGCATCTTCTACCAAATACGAGTGAAATACATCGTAATTATTATTAAATTGTCTATTTGTCATATTAAACAAAAACCTCCTGTGAATTAAAAATATTTACAAAAAGTATTGATTTTAATTCACAGGTGTGCTAAAATATAACCATAGCAAAGAGGTTTGCTTTTAGCATACCTGTGAGAAACACATTGTTAAGTTGTTGGTAGCAACTTTTCTAATGTGTTTTTTTGTTTTTATTACAATCAAATCACATCATCCTTTCTTAATGACTTAAATTATATCTCGCCGCTGGTAATGAAACACCGCATTTTTCTGCTACCTCATCTGCTGAAAATGATTTTATAAGTTCGTGCGGACACATAATCTCTCCGGCAAGTGCCTTTGCCTGCCATTCGGGGTCTTTATACGTAATAACATCTGTGTTTTCAAAGTTTCTTTCAAACTTAACACCACAGATTACAAGCAATAAGTAATGTGCAATTTCGTGCATTACTGTCATTCTGTCTCTGCCATTACCCTCTATTGCTCCATAATAAACATCTTCTCTTATCCGTACAATATGATTTACAATATCGGTTTCTCCGTGCTTTTTGTCCGGAAATTCTTCTTTTGGTACATACTCATAAGAGAAGTTGGGGAATAACAGAGGCATTACCTTTTCTAAAATTGTTATTACCGGAATATATAGTCTGTCTTCAACCTGCAAAATTTCCCGTATTGCTTTTGCAAGAGAGCGTAATTCTTTACGCTGTATAGGTTCTGCAATATAAGTCAAAAAGTTATTCCTCCGTATTTCTCAATAGTTTTTTAATTTTGTCTAATGTTTCGGTATCAACATTTTCAAACTCTCTTGCAAAAAGAATAGCTGTCTCTTTGTGAGAATTGCTAATGTTGTCAAAGTTAAGAGTGATGCTTTTTGCAGAATTATCCGCAGCGTCATTCAAATTGCTTTTTTCTTCCTCAGACAAGTTGTAAAGCTCAGATATTCTATTTACCCATTGTTCGGGAATATTTCTTTTTCCCATTTCTACTGCTGAGAGATATGCGGCAGATACATTCAATTTTTCCGCCATGTCCTTTAAAATCTCACCACAGTCAATTCTTATTTTTCTTAAAAATCTTCCAAAATCAGTAAGCATTTTTACAATCTCCTCCTTTACATTTTGTATTATAACACACGGAGTTTAATTTGTCAACAATTTTTGTTGAATTTATTTTTGGTTTTGTGTTTTGGCATAAATAAAACACTCTTAACTGCTCATTAAACGAGTTTTAAGAGTGTTTTTATATTAAAATGATAAAGTTATTGTCTGAAACACAAAGTCTGTTCTAAGGGCAATTTCACCCTTTTAATCAGTCGATTAAATCTTCAACCTCGCATCCCAATGCTTTGGCAAGACTTACGACCACATTTACCTGTGCTTTACTTATATCGTTTTGCTTTTGCTCATACAGTTGAATCATACGCAGCGATACACCCGATGCATCACTTAACTCTTTTTGAGTAAAGCCTCTTGCTTTACGAATTTTATGGAGTTTTGCTTTTTCATTTGCCTTATTTCTGTTTATAATTTTTTCTGCTTCTTCCACAAATTTACTCTCATCTGCTTCGTGGAGAATATACATTGACATTATTTTAGAAATAGTCAGACCATTTGATGCAATATCTTCAAATCTTCTGCCGGAGTACCACTGATAATAAGCAAGTACCCAACCAGCCCAGTATTCCTTGCCCTTAAAATCGGGGTTTGTTGCAGGTGTGTCCGGCGGAGTAATATTTGTTTCTTTCAGAACTGCCTCACAAAGCTCTACTCCCGACATACCGGTTATATATTTAGGGTTTCCTTTTTCAAATTTTGATGCTATGCCCGAATTTATAAACCAGGAGAAGAATTCGTCGGGCTCATAATTCAAATCACAAATAGCATAGTCTAACATATCTGCCAAGTTGTGCATTGCATCATCCAAGTATAACTCGTTGTAGGCGTTCATCGTCATTTTTCCACCTTTCTCTCATAATATCAAGAATATAAACCTCAGTATCAATAGACCCTCTGCCTTTCTCCTTTCGGAATTCACCCCGTGCCTCGGTATCTCTTGCGAGTTTTTTTGGGTAATATATTTCTTGCTGGGCGGGTATTGCTTTTTCAAACTTAACAAGTTCAAATGCTTTTTCACTTTTCAGAGTTACTTGCTCACCAAGTTTTCCAAGAACCATAGCCGACTCCAACTGTGAAAGTGAAATGGTACTGTTTAAAAATGCTGTCGCAAATGAAAAGTAAGAATCATCTGCACGATAACCCTTTATTATGTCATATTTTTTGTAATCAATAGAAAAATTATCATCTATATATGCTTTCGCTTGCCTTGCTACGTCTCCGCCAATACGAAATTTTCTGTTTTCCAAAAGAACAGATAACCAGTTCAGTATGTTATATTCTCCGCCGGTAAGTGAAAGAATTTTTAAATCTTTGGTGTCAATTGTGTATTTGTTTGCGTAGCCGCTTGTCTCTAATGAACAAGCCCATTCCTTTGCAAGCTCTGAGTTTTCGGTGCAATAAAAACCAAGTCCGTAATCATTGTTGGGATTTCCAAGTCCAAAGGTTGGCTTCTTAACAATTTCAGGCGAACCGTGATATATTGTAAGCATACACATCTTCCTTTCTTATATCGTTATACCGATATTAACATCTGTATTATATCGTTAAAACGATATTTTGTCAATAGCTTTTGAGAATTTCATATATTACTTTCCATAATTCTGTGTATTTACACAAGATTACGGAAAGTAAGCATAATTTGAACGGGAATTTAAACTAATTAAAAAACTCCCACCTTTTTCCTTACATAAAAATTCCTTGCTACGCACAAAATAGAATTGCAAATTCACCAAAAAAGGAGTTTTTTCGATATGAAAGCAACAGGAATTGTAAGACGTATAGACGACCTTGGAAGAGTGGTAATTCCAAAGGAAATCAGACGTACTATGAGAATAAGAGAGGGCGACCCGTTGGAGATATTTACTGAAAAGGACGGTGAGGTTATCTTCAAGAAATACTCACCCATAGGCGAGCTTGGCGAATTCGCCATAACTTATGCAGAAACTCTTTCCAAAACAACCGGCAAGGGCACTCTCATCACCGACAGAGATAATATTATCGCAGTATCGGGATTACCGAAAAAGGAGCTTCTCGAGCGCAGAGTCAGCAGCGATGTAGAATCTGTTATGAACGACAAGCAGGCGTTCCGTTCAAATACCGGCGACGGAATTGCAGTAGCAGAAGGAGTGGACAAATACAACGCTGGTGTCGTTGTACCGATAGTTTCGGAAGGCGATACCATCGGCTCAGTTATCTTCGTGATGAACGAGGGTGAAAGAGCAGGAGAGGTAGAAACAAAGCTTGCCGAATCTGCCGCAGGATTTTTGGGCAGGCATATGGAAGGCTGATACCGGACTGTTAAAAATGCGCCGAACGTTAAATGGCTCGTATTACGTAGAAAACCGCATCATAATATGCGGTTTTCTGCATTATATTCCCCATTTTTCTACGAACAAACCTCACCTCTCGACGTACCCTTGTACGCCTTCGGGTACCACCAAACAACACTATGTATTGTTTGGCTTCGGTTTGTCCGTTCAGCACTATTTTTAGCATTCCGTTTCTCATAATTGCTCTAACAAAAAAGACGGCAATGTTAACAGTTGCCGTCTTTTCGGTTAAAGGAATATTAACCCAATTCAAAGGACTTGCAGTCTGTGCACTGGTCCATTGTTGGATTTGCTTCGTGTGTTCCGACTGTAATGCAGTTAAGTGAGCAGTAATCCTGCTGCTTGCAATGATGCTTGCACTCGGTAACGGTACACTTGATACATTCGTTAGGCTTACAATTCATAATAATATCCCTCCTTCCTGAGTTATCTTAACCAAAAAGGAGGGATTATATACTTTATTTATCTGTTAATTCACTCACCAGTGTAGAACCAAGAATAAGCACAGCACCAACCGTCGCAATCACAGTCATTGGCTCACTTAAAAACAGCGCCGATAATATAATTGCAAACACAGGGTCTATATAGCTGAAGATAGCCGCCGTTTGCGCCTTCAAGCTCTTTACTGCACCGAAATACAGAGCATACGCAATACCAGTATGAACAATTCCCACAATCACCAACAGCACAGCTTCTTTGCCCGTTAATGACATAGCCGAAAAATCCTCGGTAAAAAATACATATATTCCCACGACAACGGCAGAAATACCAAGCTGAGCAATGGTGGTGTCATTTGCCGATATATCCTTGAGCTTTTTATTAAGCAGAATTATCGACGCATACAAAACCGCCGCACCGACACCAAAGAGCATGCCTGTTACCGATACAGTATTCTCTCCGCCAACCACACCCGACACAAGTATCATACCAAAAAGAGCAATCACCGAAAATATAAATTTCTTTAACGTCAGCTTCTCGCCCAGAACAAGCGGTGATACAAGCACTACAAACACAGGCGCCAGATAATAGCAAAGTGTCGCCACCGCAACCGTTGTATAGCGATATGCTTCAAACAGCAATATCCAGTTAGCGCCGAGAAATGTTCCAAGCGCCAACAGTATCGGCAAATTTTTCTTTATTGCCGAAAAGGACGGTTTATTCTTGCTTACAACCGATACTATCAGCAGAAACAGAGTACCGATTACACTCCTTGCGAAAGCAATCACCGATGACGGCAACGGTATAAATTTCACAAACACGCCTATTGTTCCGAAAATCAACATAGATACAACAACCATAAGACGTGCCTTGTTTCCCTGTGTCATAACAAGTCTCCCGTATTACTTAAAATAATTTATCATACCAAGCAGGAATATTGCAAATATAATTATTGGCAGAATGAAGGTCATATACCAACGCATCCATTTTTGAACCTTAAGACCTTTTCCTGCATTTGCTTCATTAACGAAATTATCCCAGCCAAAGCCTTTTTTAGTAACACAGAAAAGTGCAAAAACCAATGCACCAATCGGAAGTATGATATTAGAAACAATAAAATCTTCTAAATCCATTATATTTGTACCCTCACCCAAAGGCTCTATTCCGCTTAAAAGGTTAAAGCCGAGTGCACACGGCAAAGACAGTACAAAAAGTAAAATTCCGTTTATCATGCAAGCTTTTTTACGGCTAATCTTAAATATATCCATCGTGCAGGATATGATATTCTCAAACACCGCAATAATAGTCGAAAATGCCGCAAATGTCATAAATACAAAGAACAGACTTCCCCATATTCTGCCGTAAGGCATATTATTAAAAATGTTGGGAAGTGTTACAAATATAAGCTTGGGACCGCTTCCTGCATCAACTCCGTACGCAAAGCACGCAGGGAAAATTATAAGTCCGGAAGATATAGCAACCGATGTATCAAGAAGTGCAACATTTACCGACTCACCAAGAAGTGAACGTTCTCTTCCAATGTAGCTTCCAAAAATCGCCATCGAGCCCATACCTATACTTAGCGTAAAGAATGCCTGATTCATTGCGCCAACCATTACATTTATAAGACCGTGTTCCTTTATCTTTGCTGCATCGGGCAGGAGATAGAATTTAAGTCCCTCACTTCCACCGGGAAGAAGAATACTGTTTATAGCTACTACTACCATAATAACCAGAAGCGCTATCATCATAACCTTGGATATTCTTTCAAGTCCGTTCTGAACACCCAGAGAGCAGACCAAAAATCCAGCTACCACGATTATACCCATATATAAAACCATTGTAACAGGGTCCGCACATACGCTGTCAAATATTCCACCCACAGCCTCAGCAGATAATCCATCAAAACCGCCCCGCGCAGTAAGCACAAAGTATTTGAGCATCCAACCCGAAACAATAGTGTAGAACATCATAAGAAGATAGTTTCCTGCAACAGCTGCATAGCTGTGAATGTGCCATTTCTGTCCGGGCTTTTCCAATTCTTCGTATAATTTGGCAGGACTTCTACCCGAAGCACGTCCCAATGCAAACTCCATTGTGAGTGCCGGAACTCCCATCAAAATCAAAAACAGCAGATAAATCAATACAAATATACCTCCGCCGTACTTACCTGCCATATACGGAAACTTCCATACATTTCCTATACCAATTGCGCAGCCTGCACTTATCAAAATAAATCCAAGCCTGCTTTTTAGTTTTTCTCTTGCCATAATTTATCCCCTTTGTTAAAATAGAATAATCCTTTATATTATACCAAGATATCAGAATAAAAGCAATAAATATTTTTTACACCTATAAAACTATTTTAATGCGGAAAAGATTTTTGCGTTGAGATTTTGCCACAAAACCATTTTGTGTATGGCAGAAATTGCAAGGAGTTGGGTGCCGAGAGTTAAAAGTAAACTGCTGATATTTTATAAAAGCTGCCCGCCATTTTTATAAAATATGTATTTTGTTTTATAATTTATGTTCATTATTTTATAAAACTTGTGTAGAAAACAAAAAAGGCTAAAACTGTACTACACAGCTTTAGTCTTTTCACTTACAGTACCAACCAATACCACCAGCCACCTTTTCTACATTCTATTAAACTTTTCTACTAAAATTATCTGCCACTTCAAGCAACACACTATTAGAAATATCAAAATCTGCTTTATCAATAGTAGCTTTAAGTAACTGCTCTCCAACTAATTCACTTATTACCTTTTTGCTGTCAATCTTATCTGTTTTTACAACTTCTTCAGCAGCTTTAACTTCTTCTGTTTTAATAACATCAGTATCCGGAATAATATCGCTATATTATTTTCTTCTACCCATTCTGGTTTCCTCCTCCCCGATAGACTCATTATTCCACCCACACACCCGTCTACTTTGTTATACACAAGTAGTTTTAAAAAACTCTTGAATGCGATGTTTTTTTAATCCAATATTTGCCTTCCAAATTAAATTTCTTCCAACAACATTGTCATAATGACCAGCACCATAAAGATAAATCATAACTTCTACCCTCCATATTATTTGTAAGTGTCTGTTGAAAAGCGGGATTCGACCTGAAAAACCAAAATAAAAAGGTGCTTCTGCATAAGCAAAAGCACCTAGAATAATACTAGATCACTATCTGATTTTTGTTGAACCACCGCCAAATTCCAACCACCTACAACAAAATTCAGGTGCCTGTCGGTTATACCTCCCTAAACATCTTGTATACATATATAATGCCACACTATTTATCAATGCCCATGCACAAAAATCAATCATCTTTTTTCTGGTGCAGCTATTTGTTTGATTTACGGCGGTTATGTTCCCGACACAGCATCTGCCCGTTGGAAATTTTAGTTTTTCACCCTCACCACAATTATTTTATTATACTTGCAATAACACTATAAGGAATTTCAAACTCAGGGCATCCCTGTGCTCCGGCAGCAACCTCGTATTTATCAAAACATATTACGATGTTACCATTATCGTTTATGAAGAATTTCTGAGCTTCTTCAATTTTTTTAAACGGAGCAATCTCGTCTTCATCAACCCAGAAATATCCTGTGCCTTCTTCGTTTTGTTTTCTCATTTCATTGATAATATACTCACTAATCGGTGTCACATAATCTGCATCTTTTTTAAACAAGCTTTCAAGCTCGATGAGTGTACCGGTCTTTTTATCAATGTTATAGAAACTGTGTTTGGTTGAAGATGATGCCATCGTATTAACTATATAGTTATCTATTGCAAGTATATCTTCATTGTCTGTCCGCACGGTATAATTTGCTTCAACACCTAAATAAAAATCATCACCATACGCTTTTTTTAACTCTTTTACATCTTTCTCAAATGCACAAATGATTGCGTTGGCATTCTCCTGAAATTCCTTATTCAGTTTTTCTTCGAGTTCTTTATTCAACAGACCTTCAACTTTAGGGGTTACAACCTTTGCTTCATAACCACCTTCCTGAACTTCAAATCGCCCAAAGGTAACAACTCTTA
Source organism: Eubacteriales bacterium (assembly GCA_018384175.1). Classification (GTDB taxonomy): domain Bacteria; phylum Bacillota; class Clostridia; order UBA1381; family UBA1381; genus HGM11525. The sequence goes on along the minus strand of JAHAZB010000025.1, from coordinate 1,224 downwards.
CAACATCACCAAGTATTGGAATATCACTTACCGCATATGCAAGACTCGGAATACAGTTGAACATCAATACAAATGCTGCCGCTATACATGCTGCACTGTACATAGTTTTTTTCAACAAACCAAATGAAACATTTTTATTTTTCACACTACATCTCTCCATTTCATCAATTTTTGCAGTAATATCGAAAGGAGAATCAATTGAGTTTTTCATTTTTTCACTATGAGATTTCATCCGCATTTTCAATTCATTATCTTTCATAACTTTCCTCTCCTTCCAAATGTGTTTTTAATTCTTTTAGTGCCGTTTTCGTTCTGTATTTTACAGTAGATAGCGGCAAACGCAATGATTTTGCTATTTCATCATAAGTCATATTGTTATAAAATTTCAGTGTTATGTATATTGATGATTTCGGATTCATTTTACATAGCGCATCCATTATTTCCATTTCATCTGTCTGAATGCTGTAAAACACATTTATGTTATCAGTAAGCTCTTCTGTATAACGCCGACCCTTCAAAAAATTCTTACACTTATTTATAACAATGCGAGTAAGCCATGTTTTAAAATATTCTTTGTTTTTCAAGCCATCCATTGCTTTGTATGCAGATAACGCAGCTTCCTGCAAGACATCTTTTGCATCTTCTGTATTATGTAGGTAAGCAATAGCAACTAAAAACAAAGCTTTTTCGTGTTTTTTATATTCCTGTTCGAACAGTTCCCTCAAAGCACTTCCTCCTTTCAGTCTTGTAAGGCCTTTACATCTATTAGACAACTAAATTTGAAAAAAAGTCAACTATCTCGTAAATATTGATAAAAATTTTTCAAGTGTTTCTTGTACATCATATAAATCATCTATTTTACAGTTGTTATAATAGAATTCTGTATATAAGACAAAAATCAACAAGAATGTAATATAACAGCCAAGTTTATATCTGCAACAACCCTGTTTCCGGATGCAACCACCACTTTTTCTGCATTTCCACTTTACTTTTACATTAGAACCTGCAATACATGTGTATGAAGTAAATCTGGGATCATCACAACTTATCCATTCTTCAACCAATTCGGGGTGTGTTTCAGATAAGACCATTTTACCTTTAATATATCTTTCTCGGGCAATAGAGGTTCTCCATTCATCATAACACTACGGACAAGTTCTTTTACCTTTGACACTTGATCGTATTTCTTGCTCGAACTTTGTCTTATGTTTAGCGCATATCCAG
>JAHAZB010000023.1 GCA_018384175.1 Eubacteriales bacterium | reverse complement strand
TTTGTACAATTGTCAATGATGGGTAACACTTTTCGTAAAAAATAAAAAGTTTTACTCCAAACTGCCCTTGTCAATGTGGAACGACTCCTGTCGTCTTACCTTGACAATATGCCGGTGATATAATTTTTGCAGGGCGTTAAGCAATTCTTTGCTTAACCCCTTAATGTTGTGATACAATTGATGGGTGACAAATAAAAAGGAAACCATTTTTGGTTTCCTTTTAGTCTTATAATAATTCGTATTTTTTAGAGCTACTACTCCGATATGCCGCTTCTATTACCTTCTGCGATGCAATAGCATCAGCAGCAGTAACGGGAATATCCCTTTCCCCTGCAACAGCCTTGCCAAACTCGGTAATTTCCTTTGTGTACATATTGCCGAATTCAACATCTATCTTAATAGGTGCAACATCGTCTCTGTTCTGATTTGCATCATAGCCCAAAGAAGAGTCTGCACACAGAACCTCTATCTCGCCACCTTCAACCTGAGATATTGTGCCTTGTGCGAAGATACTGCCCTTTGTTCCGTAGAATTCAATCTTGCATTTTGCAGCAGCATCAGGAATGTTAAAGTTTGCATCAACATATGCAACAGCACCATTTTCAAGGCGCATTATAACACCGCCTGCATCCTCAACACTGTAATTAAACACCTGATTACCAACCAGACCTGCCGCCTCTTTTACGTCCATACCGGTTATGTAGCGGATAAGGTCAACACAGTGTACTCCCATATCCATCATTGCGCCACCGCCGGAAAGCTTAGCATCCTGCCTCCAGCAGTTTTCCATTTCAGGATACCAGCAGGTAAGCTGTGCTCTTGCAGAAACAATTTCGCCAAGCTTGCCGCTTTCTATAATTTCCTTCATCTTATGATGATATGCGTGGAACCTCATCATAAAGCCGACACCGAGCTTAACGCCCTTTTTGTCGCAGTATGCAGCTATTTCCTCAGCCTCTTTTGATGTAAGACCAACAGGCTTTTCGATAAGAATATCCTTACCGGCATCTGCAGCCGCTATTGCCTGTTCTTTATGACAGAAAACAGGTGATGCAATATATACTGCCTGAATTTCGTCAATTGCCAAAAGCTCCTCTACATTATCAAAAGCATATTTCGCATTGTATTTTCCCTTACAGCTTTCAGCCGCCGCTTTGTTTGCATCCATAACCGCTACAAGCTCTGCGTTATCAGCGAGCATCATACCCGGCAAGGTACGTCTGTCGGCGATACCGCCACAGCCGATTACACCCCATTTAATTTTCATTACGGTGTCCTCCGATTACTTATTTTTTCTGTGAGCTTCGAGCATATCAACATACTCTACAAGGTTGTCAATAATCTCGTTGCAGATTTTCTCACCAAGCTCCTTAGTAGCCTTTTCAGGGAAGCCCATAACACCAACTTCAATTTCATCTCTCTGTCCGACTGTTTCCACAACAAACGGATGGTCAACAGGCTTTGTTCTCTTTTCGAACCAGTCCTGATCACTTCTCATCATTCTTGATGTATACTCATCGTCCATCACGATTTCATCACGAACAAGCTCAGGTGCCCAATGCATCATAAGAGCTGTTTCCATCATACCTGCGTGGAAATCATGCTCGGGAAGCATATCAAAACCGCTGAGCCATGTCGGAGACAAATCCCATGCAGTAACCAGGGAAAGTGTGATTTTCTCTGCAATTTCGGGATTTCTTCTGAGTAACATCTGTAAGCTGTTTTTAAGAGCATTTATATTGTCAGTTCCTGCATGTCCGAGGAATACAATAATATTTTCAAAACCCATTCTTACAAACTCAGAACAGATTTCCGATATGTAAAGTCCAAATGTATTAGGACTTACATTAACAGTACCCAAAAGTGTACCGCCAGAGAAGCAGTAGTTTACCATAGGGGCAACAACTGCATTTAGTCTGTCTGCTGCAAGCTCAACAGGCATTTTTACATTAAGAATATCTGTTGAAAGCGGAAGATGAAAGCCGTGCTGTTCAACTACACCTGTCGGTATAATAACTGTTTTTGTTTTTTCCATTGCCAGCTGCATATCGTGAACTGTCATTTTTTCCATATAGAATGCCATAGTTTTTCAGTTCCTTTCCTTGATTCAATTCAAAATATCAAAGGGTGAAAGAAATTTTCGCAGGTTGCTGCTTTGCAGCGAGCGGTGCTGTACACAGGTACCGCCCCGAGCAAAAAGTAGTAAGATGCAAAAATTTATTCAGCCTCACGAAGTGCGAGGAAAAATTTCGCATATTGCCGCTTTAAGTTGCGACGGCGTACGAGGGTACTCCGAGCAACTAAAAAGTGGTGAGATGCGGAATTTTAACCGCACTTACTTTCCAGCCTGCATTTCTGCTACTGATTCCAATACTGCGTCAGCCATATACTTAATCTGCTCATCACTCAAGCCGTAAAGCGGAAGATGTGTAAATCTCTTGTAGAATACTTCCTCACAGTTAGGACATGTTTTAGCAATCTCGTCCGAATCGTAACCCATATCCTGAACAACCTTAAATCTGTAAAGAGGACCGAAGTGAGCAATTTGTGTTACTCCCTTTTCCTCAAGCTTCTTCTTAAGCACCTGAACGTCTCCGCCTGCCTTTGCAGGGTCAATCTGCAAGAGATAGAGGTGGAATGTCGGCTTAATATCATCGCCACCTAAATCCTGAGGAATGATTGCATCATTTTCTGCAAATCTTTCTGTGAGATACTTAGCAGCTGCCGCTCTCTTTGCAATAATTTCCTCGTTACGTGAAATCTGAAGTGTAAGTCCAAGTCCCTGAATTTCAGTTGTTGAAGCATTACCTGCCATAAACGGCTTTTCTTTACCGGGGATTGGAGTGATATTATAGAGCCAGTCTTTAATCGGGCAAGTAAAGTCAAGACCTAAGAAACGTGCTCTCTTCATATCAGGACCAAAGCCTGGAACTGTTGTAGTAAGGATACCACCCTCACCAAATGATGTGATGTTCTTAACCTCGTGCATTGAGAAGGATGCAAAATCACCGATTGTACCGATTTTCTTGCCCTTGTACATTGCACCGAATGCGTGTGCTGCGTCCTCAAGCACAAGAATATCGTGCTTTCTTGCAAGCTCCATAATCGGGTCCATATCAACAGGATAACCACCGATATGTACAGGAACAATCATCTTTGTCTTATCTGTAATCTTCTTTTCTACATCCTTCGGGTCCATATTGATAGTTCTCGGGTCAACGTCTGCAAAAACAAGCTTACAGCCGATAGCAAGAGGATATGCCATTGTTGCTACGAATGTGATAGCAGGCACAATAACCTCGTCGCCAGCCTTCAAGTTTGCATATTTATAAGCAATCTCAAAGCCTGCTGTTGCATTTGTTACAAATGTAGAAGTGTCTGTGCCGAGATACTCGTTACAAGCCTTTTCAGCCTCTTCCACCTTGCTTCCGAGAGAAAGCTTTCCGGGCGGTGTTGCCAAAGCATCAAGCTTTTTAACCTGCTGCCATACTGCCTCTAAAGCATCGTCATATTCCTTGCCCTCACCCTGCATCAAAAAGCGGATAATCTCCATAAGGTCGTGAACATTATAGTTCTCACCTACTGCCGCCCATGGTACTCTTGTAGCTCCTGTGTTATACCTGAAGTCTGTTGTCTGTTTTCCCATTTTTCTTCTCCTCCTTAAAATTCCGGGTCATATTTTTGTATAAATTCTTCCCAATATATCTCGCGAATTTCGATATCCTTTATTTTCAGCTTAGTGCAATAAGCCGAAAATCCAACATGACCGCCCGAAATAGGCTGAGGGTCAATCAGCTCGGATACCAAAACATCATCGACAACCATAAATGTATGACCGCCAATAGAGCCTGCTGTCATACGCACCTCTGTACCGGGCTTATACCGGTACATTGATGTTGTTGAATATAGGTTTGAGCCATAGCCGATATTACGTTCAATACCGCTTTTATGCTCATACCAGCCGTTAAGTCCGCAAACATAGGAGTCGCCGAGATAATCGGTCTTTTCGTCCCAGTTTGCACAAAATACTGCGTTCAAATCTCTTGTAGCAGGTAGAACTGCACCTATGGTAAAGCTGAACATTACGTCCTTTTCATACCGTTCCTTTGAAAAGAGTATTCCGCCGAAATTCCCCTGCTCTTCTCCGATAAGATAACCGTTTTCATATCCCCATGTTCCGCTTTTGGGAGTCCAGAACTGTTCCCAGTTTTCATCGGGGTTATATTTGAAAATAACAGACGATTTATCGGCTATTATCTTTTTCCCAAGTAGAAGTATATCTTTCATTTTTCTTCTCCTGTCCTGTTAGTAAACTTTTTCCATACAGGCGATGCTATTGCACACGCACCAAACGAAACTACCGCCAATATAATCCACGCGGTTATTGTCGCATTCCAGCCAAAATTCTCCGCAAGATAGCCAAAGCCAATATTTGCCGCAACTGCACCAAATGATGCAAGTGCATTAAGAAGCGCCGCTATACTGCCAGTTCTGTTATACCGAGTAAAATACGTAGGTATTATAACGTTTATAAGCTGATGCCCTGCATACATCATAGTTGTAATAGCTGTCAAAAGGAATACCACCGTACCAACGGGAATTCTTCCTGTCAAAAGAAGCATTACAGTAAACGGCAGAGCGGTCAAGAAGCATATACCAAATGCCCACGCCGCATTTTTTGTACGTTTGGGATACATCCAGTTTGCAATATATACACCGCCAAGGTTTACAAATACCAATATACTTGTCAGCATACTTGCAAAGCTTGCAGAAACGTCATAGTTTTCGGTAATCATTGTCGGAACCCACGACTTTAACCCTACATCCATCGCCGTTCTAATAAGCGACGGCACTAAGAGAATTAAAATTCCGCTTATTGCAGTAAGTCTGAAAAAGTCCATACTTGCCTGAGATTCCTTGTTTTGTTTCAATTCATTTTCCTTTTCCCTCGCCTGTTTATTCAGCTTTACAAGCTCGGTATAGGTGGATTTTGTTCTTACTGTAACAGCCTGCCAGAGTGCAATTGAAAGCACCAGTATTACTGCAAATACCCAAAATAGCGTTCTCCACCTTGCAACACCAAGTACAACACTTGCCACAAGGTAGTTCGCAAGCATACCTGTACAGTAGGAAAAGGCGATATAAACCATAGCTTTACTCTTTTGCGATGGCACTAAGTATTCCGCAATAATCCTTAAAATTGCAGGCCATATTGCAAACTGCACCAACCCACAAAAGCTCCAGAAAATCAGCATCATCAAAAAGCTTTTTGAAACTGCCATTCCGATAATTGCAACCAAAGTTCCTGCCAATGTCATAGACACAAGCTTTACTGGCGAAACCTTATCAACAACCTTAACACCCAAAAGCTGTGCCGAACCGTAAAAGAGATAGAAGCTCGCATTTACCGTACCTGCCGCCGTTTTATCAAAAAGACCTTCTTCTATAATAGATGCCATTGTTGCCGCGTATGCACTTTTTGTCATACTGACAACTGCATATATAACCCAAGCTGTGATGAACAGAATCCAACTTGTTTTTTCTTCCTTAGATAAATTCTTCATATGTATCAGCAAGGCAACTCCTCTGCAAATATAAACTCAAATCCCGCTTCCTTCATAACTCTGCCCATTGTATAAATCTTCTCGGCATAGTCGCTCTGGTAAGCATAGTAATCAGAATAGTAATACTGTTCGTGATTGCCAATACTCAAATACTCCTGCCCCAAAAACTTAGAAAGCTCTTCCTCTAAAATCTCAAGTGGTATCAAATTCAAAACCGCCTGTGCCGCTGTTGTATAGCACATTCCGGTTTCTGCATCCCTGATACTGTCAAACTTACCCATTTTGGACATATATACATCTTCAGGAACGTGATTATACGAGCAAAGCGCAGTTGCAACCGCCAAATCACGTGTAACCTTCTTATAGACACCTGTTTCAGGCTTTTTATTATGCAACAATCTGTAGGAATGGCCATACGGCAAATCGGACTGATTTCCGCTGAACTCCTCCTTAACACCGTATGTCGCATATGTAACCTTTATGCCGTTATCCTTAAGCGCTCTTATCCCATCCTTGCTCATAGGCGCCCAATGCGGAACAACACTCTTTGCAAAGCTCTTCTCACCCGCAAAACGAACTATCTCATTTCTAATCAGTTTGAAATTACTGTCCACAAGCTCATAATCCGCATTTACATAAGGATAATCGGGCCACTCCTCCTTGGAATGAAAACCGAGTTTGAGCCAATCGGAATTTTCTTCCCATTCCTTTTTATATGCATCTGTCATATCAGAGAGCGAAAATTCGTCATCTCCATACCAGAAAGATGTTCTGTAAAAGACATTGAGCTGAACCTTTACGCCATATTCATCGTGCGCCCTTTTGAGCATTGCCATATATTCATTATCAAACATTGAAGCAGGGCTTTTTCGAGTCAAATCACGAAACACCCACAGCACATCATCAATAAAAAATTGTACTCTTTTTTGCATTTATTATATCTCCAACAATGTAATTTATTTATTGCTTAAATATATTATAGCATCGCCCCTATCAAAAGTCAATAGAGATTATCGAAATGTTGACTTTTCAGTACAATGATGATATAATTTTTTAAACAACACAAAAAAAAGGATGTATCAGAATGAACAAACAAGTTGGAAATTCGCAGTTAATGCAGCAGATGAACAGACTCAAGGTGCTTGATTTTATACGCAGACACCCTGATGTTTCAAGACCGTGTATTGCAGAAAATACAGGGCTTTCACTGGCATCTATCACAAATACAACATCCTATCTTCTCGACTTGGGACTTATTTATGAATGTGGTGTTGAGAAGGTCGGAAGAGTCGGCAGAAAGAGTGTTCTGCTTCGTTTTTGTGCAACAAAATATGACCTCATCTGCATTTACATAAGCGAAAAATATATAAATATTGCCTATACAGATCTCGAAGGAAAGACAAAGGAACGCATTAAAATAGAGTCTGAAAATTTAAGCATTGAAGAAACTATGGCAGAACTTAAGGAGAATGTTTTGTCTTTAGTAAAAAGGTACGACAGAGAACGCATTTTAGGAATAGGGATAGCAATATCCGGTCTTGTTCTTGATGACAACAAGTTCGTAATGTCTTCACGTCTTAAGTGGAAGTCATTTGATATAAAAAAGTCTCTTGAGCAAGCCACAAATATACCCGTGTTTGTGGATAATGTTTCCCGAACAAAAGCAGTGTGGTATTTCTGCCGTAAAAACATTGACACCAAGGATAATATGCTGTTTGTGGATATGGAAAACGGAATAGGTGCAGTACAGTTTTTTGATGGCATTATTTCCCGTTCCACTCTTGGCGAAATAGGCCACACCACAGTAGAAAGAAACGGCGAACCGTGCTTTTGCGGAAACACCGGTTGTCTTGAAGCTATGTGCTCACCGCACAGGCTTCTCTCCCTTTACGAAAGTGTGAGCGGAGAAAAAACATCATCAATAGCTGAGCTTGACAAGCTTTACAAAAATGACGACAAGGATGCAATATACGCCATATCCGAATGTGGAAGATATTTAGGCATAGGTCTTGCCAATCTCGTAAACCTCTTCAATCCGTCGGTTATGGTAATCAATACCGGCGATTTTGAAGGCTGTCCGTCGCTTATTAAGGAGGCTGAGCAGGAGCTACACCGCCGTGCATATCCAACTCTAACACAAAAGCTTTCCATAAAGCAAACTCAGGAAACAGAGGACAATATCATCTATGGCACAGCATTTAATCTCTGCGACAGACTTTTTGATATCTCATACAATAAAAATATTGTAGAATAGGAGTTAATAACCGTGTCTAATACCCTTTCTCAGCGAGAAGTCTTAGATATTGCTACAAGCATAGGCTTTTATATTTTGAAATACGGCGGAGAAACAAACCGTGTAGAAGATACAGCAAGACGGCTTGGTCTTGCATACGAAATGGATGAAGTGCACGTCTTTGCGATATCCTCATCAATAGTAATAACTATGGTAAAGGATGGAAAATCTCTTTCTGAAACAAAGCGCGTAATAAAGCAGGAAACCAATTTGGACCGCGTTGAGCAATTCAATGCCCTTTCTCGCACCATTTGTGAAACACTGCCGTCATATGATGAAGTTCAATCCAACATTAAAGAAATAGAGAGCAGGTCATTATATCCGTTCTGGATTTCTGTGTTTGCATATTCTTTGATTGGTGGCTCATTCGCCATCTTCTTCGGAGGTGGCTTGAAGGAGTGCATTGTAAGCTTTCTGGTAGGTTTTATTCTGCGATTTGTAATGCACGTCGCTGACAAGCTTCAATCGCCGTTGTTTTTCGCAAACGTCGCCGGCTCAGCCGCAACGGTTATACTTGTACAGCTTGCGGCATATATTTTCCCAAATCTCAACACGCAAACTTCTACTATTTCAGTTTTGATGCTGCTTGTACCGGGAGTATTGCTTACTAATTGTATAAGGGATTTTGTAGCTACCGATTATACCGCCGGTCTTTCAAAAATTGTTGAAGCAATATTTGTCGCATCAGCAATTGCGCTTGGTGTCGGTGTATCTGTACTGTGGAGGTAATAATATGCTTATTGATATGTTTCCGCCGTTTATATCGGCACTTTTTGCAACATTCGGGTTCGGGCTGCTTTATAACATACGTGGCAAAAACCTTATAGCCGCCGCATTTTGCGGTGCTTTTGCCTGGATGGTATATCTTGTAGCTGACCACTTTACAGAGTCTATGGTAATTCCCTATTTTATATCCGGAATGTCAATAGCTTTCTATTCGGAAATTGCAGCATCAGTTTTCAAGGCACCTGTAACGGTCTTTCTGATACCCGGAATTATACCACTCGTGCCGGGACTTACTATCTATCGCACAATGGAAACTTGCCTGTTTGGTGATGTATCCGGTTTTGCACAAGGTCTTGTAAACACACTCAAAATCGGTGCTGCAATATCGCTGGGACTGATTTTAATTTCGTCGGTATTCAGGCTTTTACGAACTGCTTCAAAAGCAAAAAAGACGGTGTAAAAAACTATGTTTTTTACACCATCTTTTTGCACTCTTGATTTTTTACATTCCATTTTTATTCATAAATTCTGTCAACATTTATAACCGCTTTATAGCGACTATCAACCTCTGCAAGAAGTGCTGAAATATCAGCCGCAACATCCGTTTTTCCATCCAAAAGGTCTTGCGGAGTCTCCAAATCGAATATAAGATTTATTCTGTTTTCGCCGTCTGTCATACGAAAATCATGGATATTAAGCCTTTCATCATAGCCTTTAATCACCGCAATAATCTGAGCTTTAATCTCATTTGTTCTTTCGCAATCCACTGCAACAGGGTCCATATGTATAACCATGTGTATTCCTGTTTCTTCCGTGATTTTGTGTTCAAGTGCGTCAATTATCTCGTGAATACGTACGATATCATAGTTATCGGGAACCTCTGCGTGAACAGATGCAAACGCACGTCCGGGGCCATAATCATGCACCACCAAATCGTGCACTCCGCATATTCCCTCACCACTTAGAACCATCTCGTTTATTTTCATTACCATTTCCTTTTCCGGCGGTTTACCAAGCAATAAGCCTATCGTGTCCATTGCCACACCGACACCCGTTCTTATGATAAGCAGAGAAACAATAAGACCGATTATTCCATCAACAACCGGCAATTCAAACGTCTTTGCAAGAACCGATGCTATTACAATTGCCAATGTGGCAACAACATCACTAAGGCTATCCTTTGCAGTCGCCATAAGCACAGATGAGTTAATTTTTTTACCGAGATATGTATTATAACTGTACATCCAGACCTTCACAAGCACCGATACTATCAGCACAGCCGCCATCAATGGAGAAAGCATTACCATCGACGGTTCTGCAATCTTGCCAAATGAACCCTTTAACAGTTCAAAGCCAAGTATCACTGTAATAAAAGCAACAATAAGCGAAGCAACATACTCTGACCTACCATGTCCAAACGGATGCTCACTGTCCGGACGGCGATTGCTGAGCTTTGCGCCAAAAAGTGCTACAAGCGACGAACCACAGTCGGATAGATTATTGAACGAATCTGAAACTATCGCAATACTACCGGATACCGCACCAATCAACAGCTTAACTGCAAAAAGCAGGATATTACATATAATCCCAAGTCCACCGCCTAAAACTCCGTATCGTTCTCTAACATCAGGCGAGGATGTATTTTCATAATCAGCTATAAAGCTTTTTACCAGAAATTTTATCAAATTCATCACACCTTTACATCATAATACAACCGATTAAAAGATAATCGGTTGTATTGTCATAATATTCTCTTGTTTACATTTTGCAACAACTTATGCCTTTTTATACGAACCCAGAAATTTATAAAAATCAGTATGAGAACGTATTTTATTAAGCGCAAAAAAGATAGTCGCATCATCAATATTGCCATCAAGGTCTATAAAGAAAATATATTTTCCAAGCTCCTTTTTTACAGGACGTGATTCAATCTTAATCATATTTATCTTCGAATCTGCAAACATCTCAAGGGCTGTCCACAGACTTCCCGGACGGTTATCAAGTGTAAACGCAATCGAAGTTTTATCAGACTCAGTTACCACCTGCGTCGGTGCTTTTTCTACTACCACAAAACGTGTGGAATTATTTCTGTCATCTGCACAATTAGGCATAAGTATTTCCAAATCATACATATCAGCAAGCGATTTAGGCCCGATTACCGCATGCGGCTCATCAGTTGCCGCAACCTTAGCAGCCGCCGCTCCGGTTGAGTCGGTATATTCAATCGGTATCCCCAGAAATTCTCTCTCTATCATATGTGCACACTGAGAAATTGCCTGACTATGAGACATAATCTTGGTTATGTCCTCTATCTTCGTACCTTTTTTCACCATAAGATTCTGACATACCCTCAGCACATACTCACCTGTTATGTACATATCAACATCAAAAGCAAGTGTATCCAGCGTCATATTCACACTGCCTTCAATAGAGTTTTCAATCGGCACAATAGCCTTCTCCACCTCACCTCTTGATGTTGCCATAATAAGAGAATATATTGAGCTATATGCACAAAGCTCCGCGTTTTCGCCAAAATGTTCCAAAGCTGCAAGGTGCGAAAATGTTCCCTGCGGCCCTAAGTACCCTATCACAGCTTTTTGCCGACTGCGTCGGCTACCGGTTTAAGTTTTGTCATCAATTCAGCAAAATGTTCAGGCATAAGCGACTGCTCGCCATCAGACATAGCAGTTTCAGGGCTTTGATGCACCTCTATCATAAGCCCATCTGCACCGGCTGCAACAGCGCCAAGCGAAAGCGAAGACACATACTTATATGTACCTGCCGCGTGGGACGGGTCTGCAATAATCGGCAGATGTGAAAGCTCCTTTGTAACAGGAATTGCCGATAGGTCAAATGTATTTCTTGTAGACGGTTCAAAGGTTCTTATTCCTCTTTCGCACAAAATAACCTTCTCATTACCCTCAGACATAATATACTCCGCCGCCATCAGCCATTCTTCAATTGTAGAGGACAAGCCACGCTTTAAGAGTATAGGTTTATTATGTTTTCCTACTTCCCTGAGCAGCTTGAAATTCTGCATGTTTCTTGCACCAATCTGCATCATATCTGCATATGATGCAACCAAATCGACATCTCTCGGGTCTAAAACCTCGGTACAGATTGGAAGTCCTGTTTCATCTCCTGCATCACGCATAATCTTAAGTCCTTCTTCTTCAAGCCCTGCAAAAGAATATGGCGAAGAACGCTGCTTAAACGCACCACCTCTTAATATGGTAGCGCCTGCCTCCTTAACCTTTTTCGCAACATACGAAAACTGTTCCCGGCTCTCTATTGCACACGGACCTGCTATAACCGTTATTCTATCTCCTCCGATAGTGGTGTTTCCGACAGGAATAACACTCTGCTCCTTCTGAAGTTCCCTGCCCGCAAGCTTATACGGCTTCATAATCGGAACAATGTTTTCAACACCGTTCATCATCAGAAGCTGGTTCATACTGAGTCTGCGCTTGTCTCCAACCGCACCTATAACCGTTTTGGTTTCGCCGTATATCGGATGCGTCTTAAACCCGAAATCAGCAAGACGGCGTTCCATTGCCTCAATGTCTGCTTTCGTCGCGTTATTACGCATTATAATAATCATACAATTTCGTCCTTTCCGTTAAAGGCTACAATAAATCTATAATATTTTATCACCAAACGGAAGAATAATCAATTGCTTTTTTATAAAAATACGAAAATTATTATTTTACTCTGATATAGTAAGCCCTCAAGGCATTGGCAACAGTGATTACACAAAGACCCACGTCAGCAAAGATTGCAGGCCACATACCTCCTGCACCAAAAGCGGTTATCAGCATTACCGCAAGCTTTATTCCCACAGAAAGCACAATATTCTGCTTTGCCACAGCCACAACTCTTTCAGACAGCTTTATTGCCATCGGAATATGCATCAGTTCATCACCCATTATAACCACATCCGCCGCCTCAATTGCAGCATCAGAGCCTATACCTCCCATCGCAGCGCCAACAGTAGCACTTGCAAGTGCCGGAGAATCGTTTATGCCGTCGCCCGCAAACAGTATATCCCCATTCTTTTTCATTTGGTCTATATATTCTGCTTTCTCGTGCGGCATAAGCTCGGCATATATGTCAGTTATACCTACTTCTTCTGCAACTGCATACGCACTTTTTCTATTATCACCGCTTAACATCACGACTGATATTCCCATTTCTTTTAGTTCTTTAACCGCAGAGGTTGAAGTAGGTTTTACCGTATCTCCAAAACCAATATAGCCAAGACATTTTTCGTCTGCAGCAACATAAATTGCACTTCCATTTCTATATTCTTTTATCTCTATTCCTCGCTCTGCAAACAGTTTTTCGCTTCCTACAACTACACTTCTACCATCAATTACAGCCTCAACTCCACGTGCGGGAACCTCCGTAATATCAGCTATTCTGCTTCTGTCGATATTTTTCCCATAGGCCTCTTTTATTGCCTGCGCAATAGGATGATTGGAGTCGCTTTCTGCATACGCTGCAAGTTCAATCAGCTCTGCCTTTGAGCCGTTTACACGAATTTCTGTGAGCTTAGGAATTCCAACCGTTATCGTTCCGGTTTTATCCAATGCAACAGTTTTTGTCTTTGATAGCTTTTCCATAGCAAGACCGTTTTTAATAAGAATACCTTTTCCGGACGCAGCACCAATCCCTGCAAAAAACGTCAGTGGCACAGAAACCACAAGTGCACACGGACATGATACTACCAAAAAGCTTAAAGCTCTGTAAACCCATACCGAAAAGCTACCAATCCCAAATAACGGCGGTAACACAGCAACTATCAATGCAAGTATTACAACAATCGGTGTATAGACCTTTGCAAAAGATGTAATAAATCTCTCCGCACCTGACTTTTTCTCATTTGCCTCCTCTGCAAGATAAAGTATTCTCGAAAACATAGTTTCGCCAAACTCTTTTTCTGTTTCAATTTCAAGACTTCCGTCTGTGCTTATCGTTCCTGCAAGAACCCTGTCGCCAACCTCTGCATATCTTGGCAGATGCTCACCGGTAAGCGACGATGTATCTATCATAGCTGCGCCCTTTTTTATTACACCATCTATCGGAATTCTTTCTCCTGCACCAACTAAAACATTCATTCCCACCTCTATACTATGACAATCAATTATTCTTTCACCATCTTCCGTTAATATCCTTGCTGTATCAGGACGTACATCAGCAAGTGCTGATATTGAGCTTCTGGTTTTATCTACTGCATTTTCTGTCAAAAGCTCGCCAATCTGATAGAACAGCATAACTGCCGATGCCTCAAGCTGTTCTCCGAGAACAAACGCACCAACAGCCGCAACTGTCATCAGGAAATTCTCATCCAACGGCTTTCTTTTAAGAAGGTTCTTGACCGCTCTTATAAGCACGTCATATCCAAGAACAAGATATGACACAGCAAAAAGTACCGTTCTGAGACGTTCTCGCGCAAACAAGCCTGCTACAACTGTCAATACACCTACAACAAGCTTTATCGCAAGAATATTTATACCATTGTTCCCATGCTCGCACGAACAATTACCATGCTTATGCTCATTATTATCACTGTGGCAATGCCCACATCCACACCCTGACATATATTCCACCTCATTATTTTACATTTGAACAACTGTTCATATATTCATTATATCATCCTTTTTGCTTTTGTCAACATTTTATTGGTATAATGTGAATAAAAAATAAATATTATTTTTTATTCTTGGTAAGTCAA
>JAHAZB010000021.1 GCA_018384175.1 Eubacteriales bacterium | reverse complement strand
TGATTTTTACTTGTATTTACACGATTGTTAATAATATAATTAAGGTTATTTATTATAATGTTCTGTCTGATTTCATTTTCAAATATATTATATGCCCCTTCGCGTCCTTCCAACTGTGAGCATCTTCCTGATGAAAAATATTCGTATATAGAGCTTATCGCAATAAAATTTCTATACTTGGGAAAGATTATATTACATTGATAATAATTATCTAAGATTTTATATGTATTATTCAAATATGTTTTTATTATGCTGAGTTCTTTTCGTAGTGATTGTATTTTATAAGCTCGTTGAGTTTCTTTTCTCTTATAATCTTCAACGATTTTAATATTTTGTTTGTTAATATTTCGTTTTCTCTGCCGCATTTCATTTTTTGGGGTCCAGAGTAATTTATATCCTAATACTCCACCCCCAAACATGAATGAAACTAATAAGATTAAGGAAAATATCCCCGTACTACCTATTAACTCTGCAAAAATAACTCCGCCATAAATAACAAAGCATACTATTAAGATTACTTGTGTATATCGTTGCTTAGTACATTCAATATCTGCTTCAACAGTAATTGGTTCTTGTGGTATTTCTCTTTCTAACAATTTTATTTTATTTTCTATATTTGAATATATTGTATTTAACTCATATAAAAATTTTTCTAATTTATAAACCTGTTCCAAATAACCTTTCAAATGCTTTGCTATCATAAAAATTCCCCAAATATAAAAAATTCACAAATTCTGATCTATAACACAATTATAGCAAGTAAATATGTTAAAGTCAAGAAAAATTCTTATTTTTCACATACGGGAGGGGATATTTATGAAGATATATGACTACAATGGAAAGAAAAATATTTGTGGTAATAAAATACACGAAGCAAGATGCAGATTGCGTCTTACACAAAGTGATTTAGCAGCACAATTACAAATTGCTGGCATAATTATTGAGAGGGATAGCATTTCAAGAATTGAAATAGGCACCAGATTTGTAGCCGATTACGAGCTGCGTGAGCTTGCAAGGATATTGAAAGTAAGTGTTAATTGGTTATTAGGTTGCGAATGATAATATTTCTGAAAAAAGGAGATATAATCCATTTAGATTATATCTCCTTCAATTTTACTGAAGTTCTTTTAAGAGTGCTTCTTTCAAGGCTTGAGGATTGCAGTTGCCCTGAAGCTGTTTCATACACTGACCAAAAAGTGCCATAAATACCTTTTCTTTTCCGTTTTTGTAATCTTCAACAGATTTCGGGTCAGCGGCACATACTGCCTTTACAACCTCTTCAAGCTTGCCTGTATCGTTTGATACGATAAGACCATTCTTCTCGGCATATTCCTGCGGATTTATGTCCTCGTCAAACATTACAGCAAGTATTCTCTTTGCATTACCTCTGTTTACCTTTTCCTCTGCAACAAGCTTGATAAGCTCGCCGAGAGCCTTACCTGAAATGGAGAGCATATCAGCTGTCATCTGCTTTTTGTTAAGAATTGTCATACAGTCGGTGATAATCCAGTTAGCGGATTCCTTTGCAAGACCGCTTGTTTTATAAGCCGCCTCAAAAACATCGCAAAGCGCGCGGCTTTGAATAAGCTGGTCGGCATCATATTCTGTAAGACCGAGCTCGATAAATTTCTGTGCCTTAACCTCTGGGAGATCGGGGAGAGTTTCTTTAATTCTGTTATACCACTCATCGTCAATTACAACAGGCATTACATTAGGGTCTGGGAAATAGCGGTAATCACCTGCTGTTTCCTTAGTTCTCATGGCATAGCTCTTGCCCTTGATATCGTCCCAACGTCTTGTTTCCTGAACAAGTACCTCTGTACCGTTTTCAATTGCATCAATATGTCTGGCTGTTTCGTACTCAATAGCTCTTTCAATAGCTGAAAGTGAGTTCATATTCTTCATTTCTGTTCTTACGCCCAGAACATCGCTACCCTCAGGTCTTACAGAAAGGTTTACGTCGCAGCGCATAGAGCCCTGTTCCCAACGGCAATCTGAAACCTTAGCAAATCTAAGAAGTGAACGAAGTCTTTCAAGGTATGCAATAACCTCTTCTGCGCTTGATAAATCAGGCTGGCTTACAATCTCGATAAGGGGCACGCTTGTTCTGTTAAAGTCAACAAGAGTGGAATCTGTCCAGTCGTCGTGAACAAGCTTTCCTGCGTCCTCTTCCATATGAATCTGCTTAATTCTTACCTTCTTTTCACCTTTTGATGTTTTGATATCAACCGTTCCGTTTACACATACAGGAGCAAACCACTGTGTTGTCTGGTAAGCGTTTGGAAGGTCGGGGTAATAGTAGCTCTTTTTATCAAAGGTGGTGGTTCTGTTAATATCACAGTTCAGCATCATACCGGCAGTCATACCGAGGTCAACAACGTGCTTGTTGACGATAGGAAGCATACCGGGCATACCACAGCAGGCAGGGCAAACGTGGTCATTCTGCTCACCGCCGAACTTGGCTGAGCAGGAACAGAAAATCTTCGACTCTGTCGCCATTTCAACGTGTACTTCAAGACCGATGACTGTTTCGTATTTCATATTATTTGCCCTCCTTTCTTACTTTAGTCGCTAAATCTAAAAGACTGTTTTCTGAAAAAGCCTTACCTACCAGCTGAACTCCGCCGACTACTGCACGGGGAAGTCCTGTGATTGAAGCAGGCGCTGTATAAATGGATTCATCATATGCAATATATGTGTTTGCATCTGTATCTGCCTTTGTGTATGCAGTCTTTGAAGATACAGGCATCAATACCGCGTCAAAGTCAGCAAAGAGCTTATCAAAATACTCTACAATAACACGGCGAACACGGAGCGCCTTATCATACACCTTCATATAGTTATCCTCGGAAAGTGTTTCCGATCCAAAAAGAATTGTTGACTTCAAAAGATAGCCAAAAGCCTCTGTTCTGCTGTTGGTATAAAGCTCGTCAATATTTGAAAATTCAGCTGCTCTGTAACCGTACTTTACACCGTCATATTTGGAAACATTGTTGCAAACCTCAGCGGACATTAAGATATTCCACGCAGCCTGTGCGTATGTAAGCTCGTTTGCATCAATCGGTGCAAACTCAACACCGTCTGCATTTGCCTTAAAGCTTTCAATAAGTGCCTTAACCTCATCGCTTGCACTGTCAACAAGAGCTTTTGCAATAGCAATCTTCTTAATTTCACTTCTCGGTGCGTCTGCCTTTAAGAGTGCACACTTATCTTCGGGAAGGCTTGTTCCGTCCTTGTCATCGTGGCCTGCAATAGCAGATAAAACCTCACGGCACTCGGAAGCGGTTTTTGCACTAACCGCAACACACTCTCCCGAGCAAGCTGCAGGGATTGTTCCGAATCTCGAAACTGTGCCATAGGTCGGCTTGATGTAAACAAGACCTGACATAGCAGCTGCTCTTGCGCTGCTACCGCAAACGTCCATACTTATTGCTGCAACTGCTTCGCCATTTTTAACTATTTCAGCAGATGCGCCAACGAGCTTTCCGCTTTCGTCTGTACATTCGCCGTAATATGATGTCTCACCCAAAAGGTCGATAGCCATTTCGCCAACATTTGCTTTTCCGCATATGCCAAAGCCTGCATCCTTTAACTTAGAGATAATCTCTGCATCAAACAAGCTCATATATCCGTCAAGCATCTTTGAGCCTGCGGCGGTGGGCATATCCTTGGTGAGAATTGTATCGTCAAGCACAACGGGCTTACCCGATACATTTTCCGATTTAGCTGTATATAATTTCACTTAAATTCACCCTTTCCTAATTACTCAACAAGACGGGGTACCTGCCAGTATCCGTCATAAGCCTCAGGTGCTGCTGCCTGAAGCTCATCACGTGTAAATACTTTGTTCACAACGTCTTCTCTTATGACGTTGTTCATAGGCATAACGTGTACCATTCTCTCAACCTTTTCGGTATCAATATCGCCAAGTCGGGTGATTTCCTTATCCTGCATCTCGAAGAAAGAAAGAACCTTCTCCTTTTCTTCTTCGGTAAGTCTGAGCTGATTTAAGCTTTCCAGTCTTCTCAAAATCTCTCTGTCCATCAAAATCACTCCTTAGTCTCTGATTTTAATATTAGCTTCCTTAAGCTGTTGTTCTGTTACAGTTGATGGTGCATCCATCATTAAATCCTGTGCATTTCCGTTCAGAGGGAATGCAATAACGTCTCTTATGGTGTCCTCGCCTGCAATAAGCATTACCATTCTGTCAACACCAGGTGCCATACCTGCATGGGGAGGTGCACCAAACGAGAATGCTGTATAGAGTGCGCCGAACTTAGCCTTAACATCTTCCTCGCCGTAGCCTGCAATCTCGAATGCCTTCTTCATAATCTCAGGGTTGTGGTTTCTTACAGCACCTGATGACAATTCGACACCATTACATACAATATCGTACTGATATGCAAATATCTCGGTCGGCTCTTTATTAAGAAGTGCATCCATACCGCCCTGAGGCATTGAGAATGGGTTATGTGTAAAGTCGATTTTGTGTGTTTCGGGATTAAGCTCGTACATCGGGAAATCAACGATAAAGCAGAACTCATACGAATCCTTGTTGACAATATCGAGAGTTTCGCCAAGCCATGTTCTGATTTCGCCTGAGTAGCGATTTACAACAGAAAGCGCATCACAGATAAAGAATACTGTCTCGCCGTCCTTTATTCCGCAAAGCTCGGTAAGCTCTGTTTTCTTTTCAGGTGTCAAGAACTTTGCAATCGGACCCTTGTACTCGTCGCCTGCGAGTGTGAGGTAACCAAGACCCTTCATTCCGATGCTCATAGCAAACTTCAAAGAATCCTCGAAGAACTTCTTTGACTGTCCCTGACAGTTTGCAACAATACCTCTTACCGGCTTACCCTTAAAGAGTGGGAAATCAACAGTTGCAAAGAAGTCTGTCAAATCCTGAATGATAAGTGGGTTTCTGAGGTCAGGCTTATCTGTACCGTATTTAATCATACTGTCAGCAAATGTAATTCGCTTAAACGGCGGCTCAGAAACACTCTTTCCTGTAAACTCCTTGAATGTATTGTAAACAACCTTTTCTGCAACTTCAAAAACGTCCTCCTGAGTAGCAAATGCCATCTCGAAGTCAAGCTGATAGAACTCACCGGGTGAACGGTCCTGTCTTGCATCCTCATCTCTGAAACATGGCGCAATCTGGAAATACTTGTCAAAGCCCGATGCCATCAAAAGCTGCTTAAACTGCTGTGGTGCCTGAGGAAGTGCGTAGAATTTACCCTTATGCTTTCTACTCGGAACAAGATAATCTCTTGCACCCTCAGGTGATGATGCAGTAAGGATAGGTGTCTGGATTTCCATAAATCCGAGGCCCTCCATCTGCTTTCTCAAATAGCTTATAATCTTTGAACGAAGTACGATATTATCGTGAATTGCAGGATTTCTAAGGTCTAAATAACGATATTTAAGTCTTACATCCTCTCTTGTGTTTGTTGAGTTTGAAATCTCAAACGGAAGAGAGTTAAGGCAAGGGCCTAAAACCTCAAGCTCTGAAACACGTACCTCTACACTACCTGTTTCAAGCTTTGCGTTTACTGTTTCTTCATCTCTTTTGGTAACTGTTCCCTTTACCTTTATAACAGTTTCCTTTGCAATACCCGAAATCATAGAATCGTCTGAAATAACGACCTGCGTAATTCCGTAGTGGTCGCGAAGGTCTACGAAGATAACACCGCCGTGGTCTCTTATTGTGTCAATCCATCCGCAGAGTGTAACCTCACTGCCAATGTTTCCCTCTCTTAGTTCGTTACAATTATGTGTTCTTAGCATATTTTTTACCTCCTAAAACAAAAATCGCTATCCTTTGCCCCTGAAATGGGACGAAAGATAGCTTCCGCGGTACCACCCAAATTGATTGTTTCCAATCCTCTCTTTGTAATTGCCTTAACGCGGCAAACGTGCGGTTCTAATAACATTTCTGCGTTCTTCCGCAAGCTCCGGAGCGTTTTTCTCTCAGGTCTTAATGCTGTTATCACACCGTCAACAGCTCTCTCGGATTAAGGTCTCCCAAGATACTCTTTCCATCACAGCCTTTATTTATTTGAAGATATTATATCATACATATTTTTTCTTGTCAATAACTCTATTATTCATTTTTGTGAAATTTTCTCGTTTAGCCAATTCAGTTACGTTGACAAAATTCTACATCTGTGATATCATAAAATAAAATATAAGGGAGTGATTATATGTATTGCAAAAATTGCGGCGAACAATTAAATGACAATCAGGTCATATGCGTAAAATGCGGTGTTAAAGTTGGCGACGGCTCACATTATTGTTCTAATTGCGGAAAAGAAATTACGCCAAACGCAGAGGTTTGTATGAACTGTGGCGTTTCTGCAAAGAAGTCTAAAGAGTATCTTAATGGTCAGGACAAGATAGTATTGATTTTAGTTTGTATTTTCCTTGGCGGATTTGGAATACACAATTTCATAATGGGCGAAACAAAACGTGGTATCTTTAGAATTATTATGTCCTTCTTCTGTGGTCTCGGAACTATTTTTGCTTTAATAGACCTTGTTAAAATTGCAACAGATACATATGTAGTGGACCATGACAAATTGATATAACCGATTACAAATCAGCAGCGGCGTTTAACGTCGCTGCTGTTATTTTTATGTATGCCGTCAAAATATTCCTACTCCAAGCATACAAGCTCCTGCATTGCACTTAAGATTATTTTTGCGTTTTCCTCATAGAATTCGCATAGCCTTTCCTCAGGCAACGGGTTTTTCCCATGTCCCATTTCCACCGTAAACCCACTCCTGCCAAACTCCTTTATAAACCAGTCCTTACAGCCGCCAAAGGATGCACTTCCCGCGGGAGTTCTTACCGGATAACCGCTCGCTCTGCTCATTCTTTCAGCTGCTTCCTTATCAGCTTTTGCTGCAAGCCCATCAAAATCATAGTATATTTCACCGCCCTGAGAATGAAATGCCATCAGCATATCAAAATCCATACTTCTTACAAATTCACAAACAGCCTTTGTCTCCGGCTCACTTTCAGCATATGGTCCACTGTATTTTGAGGGTGCAGGCGATTTTTCAACTACGCTCCACCTTGCATCATAGTTATGATTTATGTCGACTCCGTTGGCATTTGCCTGCCAGACCTTATTGAAGCTATGTATTCCCACCATACTTATAAGCCGTCTGTGATACCGGTTTGTGATATCAAGTCCGTTTACTGCAATATCTACACCGTCCGGATTGACCATAGGTACTACAAAAAGACGAATACCTTTCTTTAGTTTTCCTACATCGTAGCCAAACATATCTGCTCCACTTTCAACCGCACCGGCAAACTCACGCATAAACCGCATTAAAAATGCAGATGTTATATACTCCAGTCCATGATGTGCTCCGTTTACAAACAGCTTTTTGTCTCCATCGCCATATCCAAGACAGTATATCTTTTTCTCCATAACACTCTCGCCTATCGAAAATAACTCTGCCTCTGCTACCGTTTTATCAAATTCTCTTATCTCTGAAATACATTTATTATAATCGTATCCCATTTTCTCATTCCTCCGCATTTTATTTCTCATACAATAATATGCCCAAAATTGTTAATTATTCATTAAGCTAAAATTTCTCTCAAGTTTCACCAATTTTACAAAACGTTTACTATCCACCTTTTCCACGCACTTTTCCACGCAAAAAGATGTCGAATTTACAGTTATATCGCACATTCCACAATATTTTCAACAGGGTGTGGAAAACTTTTTCCATACATTCCCCTGCAGCCTTTCTTCCTTTTATTATATAAATTGCCTATTTTTTCTTATTTACCTTGACAAAACAGTCGTTTAAGGATAAACTATATAATATGTTATTATGAGTGTTTTATAGCTTGCTATATTGAAAAGGAGAAGATAAAATGAAAAACACAGAAAAAACTATGGACAAAATCGTGGCACTTTGCAAAGGCAGAGGCTATATATTCCCCGGAAGTGAAATCTATGGCGGATTGGCTAACACATGGGACTACGGCCCTCTTGGTGTTGAGTTCAAGAATAATGTTAAAAAGGCTTGGTGGAAGAAGTTCGTTCAGGGCTCTAAGCTTAATGTCGGTGTTGACTGTGCTATCTTGATGAATCCGCAGACATGGGTTGCTTCAGGACACGTTGGCGGTTTTTCTGACCCTCTTATGGACTGTAAAGAGTGTAAAGCACGTCATCGCGCAGACAAGCTTATAGAAGATTATGCATTCCAGAACGGCGAAAGTCTTACAGTTGACGGTTGGAGCAACGAGAAGATGCTCGAGTACATTGACGAGCATAACATCTGCTGTCCGGAATGTGGAAAGCACAACTTTACTGATATCCGTCAATTTAACCTTATGTTCAAGACTTTTCAGGGTGTTACAGAAGACAGCTCATCAACAGTTTATCTTCGTCCTGAAACAGCTCAGGGTATCTTCGTAAACTTCAAGAGCGTTCAGCGTACAACACGTAAAAAGCTTCCGTTCGGTATCGGACAGATTGGTAAATCCTTCAGAAACGAAATTACTCCGGGTAACTTTACATTCCGTACACGTGAGTTTGAGCAGATGGAGCTTGAGTTCTTCTGTGAGCCGGGCAAGGATATGGAATGGTTCTACTACTGGAAGGATTTCTGTATGAAGTGGCTTCTCTCTTTGGGAATCAAAGAGGAGAACTTACGTTTCCGCGACCACTCACCCGAGGAGCTTTCTCACTATTCAAACGCTACAACAGATATCGAGTTCGTATTCCCGTTTGGTTGGGGTGAGCTTTGGGGTATTGCAGACAGAACTGACTTTGACTTAAAGCAGCATCAGGAGCACTCAGGCGAGAGTATGGAATACATCGACCAGGTTACAAATGAGAGATATGTCCCCTACTGTATCGAGCCGTCTTTGGGTGCAGACCGTGTAACACTTGCATTCCTTGTTGAAGCTTATGACGAAGAAAAAGTTGGCGAGGGCGATACAAGAGTTGTTATGCATCTCCATCCAGCACTTGCTCCCGTTAAGGCTGCCGTTCTTCCCCTTTCAAAGAAGCTTTCAGAGGGTGCAGGCAAGGTTTACGATATGCTTTGCGAGAAGTATAATATGGAATATGATGAGGCAGGCTCTATCGGTAAGCGTTATCGCCGTCAGGACGAAATTGGTACACCTATCTGTATCACGTACGACTTCGATTCTGAGACAGACGAGTCTGTAACAGTCAGAGACCGTGATACTATGGAACAGCAGAGAATTAAAATTGCAGACCTTGATGCTTATATTGCATCAAAGCTGGAGTTTTAATTAGCGGAGGTAGAAAATGAAGGTTTTAGTAGTTGGCGGTGGCGGAAGAGAGCATACTATCGTATGGAAAATCGCCCAATCGCCCAAAGTAGATAAAATATACTGCGCACCCGGAAACGGCGGTATAGCTGAGCTTGCTGAGTGCGTACCCATCAAGGCAACAGACATCGAGGGCATCGTTAGTTTTGCTAAAGACAATAAAATCGACCTCGTTATGGTTGCACCTGATGATCCGCTTGTAATGGGAATGGTTGATGCTCTTGAAAAAGAGGGAATCCGTGCTTTCGGCCCGAGAGCAAACGCGGCAATTATCGAGGGCAGCAAGGTTTTCTCAAAAGAGCTTATGAAAAAGTATAACATCCCGACAGCAGGCTATGAGGTGTTTGACTGCCCTCAGGCTGCACTTGAGTACATTAAAAAGGGTAGTTTCCCTACTGTTATTAAAGCAGAGGGATTAGCTCTCGGTAAAGGTGTTATAATCGCAAAAGACTTAGCTGAGGCTGAGGCAGGTATTCACGATATTATGGAAGACAAGGTGTTTGGCGAAAGCGGAAACCGTGTTGTAATAGAGGAATTTTTGACAGGTCCGGAAGTATCTGTACTCGCTTTCTGCGACGGAAAGACAGTTGTTCCTATGGTATCCGCTCAGGACCACAAAAGAGCCTATGACAATGATGAAGGCTTAAATACAGGCGGTATGGGTACGTTCTCCCCCAGCAGACTATATGATGCTGCTAAAGCTTCAGAGTGTATGGAAAACATCTTTATCCCGACCGTTAAGGCTATGGCACAAGAGGGCAGACCATTTAAGGGAGTTTTGTACTTTGGTCTTATGATGACCGAAAAGGGTGTTAAGGTAATCGAATACAACGCACGTTTCGGAGACCCCGAAACACAGGTTGTGCTACCCAGACTTAAAACTGACCTTGTTGAAATAATGGAAGCTGTCATTGACGAAAGACTCCATGAAATCAATATTGAATGGGAAGACAATGCCGCAGTATGTGTAGTTATGGCATCAGGCGGTTATCCGGTAAAATACAAGTCTGGTTATGAGATAACAGGTCTTGACAAGGTTGCTGAACATAAAGATTTGACAGTATTCCATGCAGGCACAAAGCTTGACGGTGATAAGCTTGTTACAGCCGGCGGCAGAGTTCTCGGTATTACAGCAGTTGGCAAGGACCTCGATGCAGCAATTAAGCGTGCTTATGAGGGTGTTGATATGGTAAGCTTTACCGACTGTCATTTCCGCAAGGATATAGGTATTAAAAAATATTAAATTATACATAAGCGAATGCCGAAAGCATTCGCTTTGTAACTCTTTAGCATACAGAAAGGAGCATCAGATGACAAAAAGCCGTTTTTATTTAATTCTTGCAGGGATTGTAACAGTTTTTATATTCTCGGCATCCTCGCAGACTGCTCAGGAATCTTCCGAGCTTAGCCAAGGTTTGCTTCATTTTCTGATGCTTTTTTTAGGAAAAATAGGTATTACAATAACTCACCTGTTTGTAAGAAAAGCTGCTCACTTTACCGAGTTTTTTATGCAAAGCCTGTTTTTATCACTTTCTGCCTTCTATTCGCTAAAGGGATTGAAACCATATATTTCAAACATTGTATTAACTGGGCTGTTAACCGCATGCCTGGATGAGTTTTCACAACACTTTTCTCTTGGCAGAAGTGCTCAGATAAGTGATGTGTTAATAGATTTTAGCGGAACGATGTGTGCACTCATTCTGCTTTGCGTAGTTGAAAAACTGTCAAAACGGAGGGCTTGATTATGGAACATTTCGGAAATATAATGGGGATTTCGTATATTATCAATTTTATACTTATTATAGTAGTAGTATTTTTCCAGCGCAAAGACCCCATTGTGAGTCTTACCTGGGTTTTCTGCTTTATCCTTTTTCCCATCGGTGGTTTGCTTATGTTTATAGTCTTTGGGCTTGGTATAAAGCAACGAACAAGCGACATTTACTACGAAAAACACGTATACGGCGATGAGCTTACAGAAAAGCTTTACGAACAGCTTGATTTCCTTAACAATGTCGAAACAAAGGATATACCAGGACTTGATATAATCCGTTATTTTTGCAAATACCATTGTCTTTATACCGACAACAACGAAGCCGAGATTTTTACAAGTGCAGAAGAAAAATACGAGAGGCTTATAGACGACATAGGAAATGCCAAAGAATCAATAAATCTGCTCTATTTCATTGTGAGGAAAGACGAGATTGGCACCAGAATTATGGATGAGTTGGTTAAGAAAGCAGAATCAGGTGTAAAGGTACGTCTTCTTTATGATTCTTTCGGTTGCTTTTTCACTCCGAGAAAATTTTTAAGAAAACTCAACAATACCAAGTGCGGTAAAGCAGTAAGCTTCTATCCTGTAAGCATATTTACGCTTTCTAAAATAAACCATCGTAACCACCGAAAAATTGCAATCATTGATAATAAAATCGCATATCTCGGCGGTATGAACATCGGTGATGAGTATATGGGCAAAAAGAAGCCTACACCTTGGCGTGATACTCATATCAGACTTACCGGAGATGCTGTAAAGGTTATATACAAGCAATTTTGTCTGGATTGGGACTTCTCCGCAAGAGACAATCTCTGCGAAACATTAAACAACATACAGCTTGCCACCGACGAAAACGATACAAAGCTCCCTATACAGATAGTTGCCTCCGGTCCTGACTCTGCTGCAGAGGAAATCAAAAGCGGACTGATTAAAATGCTTTATTCGGCAAGACATTATGCCTATATACAGTCGCCATATTTTATACCTGACCAGCCATTTCGAAATGCTCTGATAAATGCTGCTGACTCAGGCGTAGATGTACGACTTATGATACCCGGTGTCCCCGATAAAAAATATGTGTTTTATTCAAGTCTTTCCTATCTTGAAGAAATGCTTAATGCAGGCATCAAAGTTTATCTGTATGACGGTTTTATTCACTCCAAAACTGCAGTTGTGGACGATAAAATTGCCACAATCGGCACCACAAACATTGATATAAGAAGCTTCCAGCTTCACTTTGAAATGAACGCCTTCTTCTACTCAAATGACTTTGCAGTTAAATGCAAGCAAATATTTGAAACTGACATAAAAGATTCTTCCGAGCTTTCACAGGAAGTATACAAAAAGCGTTCTCTTAAAACAAGAATCAAAGAAGGATTTTTCCGCTTATTCTCACCGATTATGTAGATTGGTGCTAAATATAAAATTTCAGAAATATACTTTATATGACAAACAACTTATCAAGGAGATATAATTATAATGAACGGTTTTATCCAGACAATTACAGATATTAACACAGCAGTAAACAATGTTGTATGGGGACTTCCACTCATTGTTTTGATACTGGCAACAGGTATTTTTATGTGCGTTCGTACAAAATTTTTCCACATTACAAAAGCTAAGCACGTAACATCCAATACCTTTTTGGCAATATTCAAACAAAAAGATGTTACTTCGTCAAAGGAAAAAAGAGCAATATCACAGTTTCAGGCATTTACAACCGCATTGGCAGCTACAATCGGCACAGGTAATATAGCAGGTGTCGCAACAGCAATTGCAGTAGGTGGTCCTGGTGCTGTGTTCTGGATGTGGGTTTCGGCATTCTTCGGGATGATGACCGCTTATTCAGAAAACGTACTCGGTATATTCTACCGCAGAAAGAATAAAGACGGCGAATGGTCGGGCGGTGCAATGTACTACCTGAAAGACGGACTTAATAATAAATTAGGAAACATCCTTGCTGTTCTGTTTGCGCTATTCTGCATTGGCGCATCCTTCGGGATCGGTAATATGACTCAGGTAAATTCCATTTCGACCGCACTTTACGACTCCTTTAATCTGCCAGCTACTATAACAGGCATTGTAATTGCTATTGTAACTGCACTTGTTATATTGGGTGGTATAAAAAGAATTGGAAAGGTTACAGAAATACTGGTACCATTTATGGCACTTCTATATATCATCGGTGCAATCATAATTGTTATAATGAATGCTGTGAACATCCCATCGGTATTTGTAAGCATATTTAAGGGGGCATTTGGCTTCAAGGCTGCAGCGGGCGGCATAGTCGGAGCAGCCGTTAAACAGGCAATTACTATGGGCTTCAAGCGCGGTATATTCTCAAACGAAGCCGGTCTCGGCTCCTCTGTCATGGCAAATGCTGCATCTGATGTAAAAGAACCTGTTGTTCAGGGTATGTGGGGTATATTCGAGGTTTTTGCCGATACTATTGTTGTATGCACCTTAACTGCCCTTGTAATTCTGTCATCAGGAGTTGTTAAACCGTACACCACCGAAAATATCGGCATAATAACCATTACAGATGCTAACATCAACGAAGTTAGCCTCTTTGACTGCCAAGTAGAAAAAACAGAATACAGCGAGGACTTACCATCGACAATCAATCCCGACACACAAGTTATTGTTGCTTTGGATGAAAACGATTCCATTCTCGGTATTCTTAATACAGAAACCGATTCAATAATTGCCCTTGACGACAAGCCGGAAAGCGAAACTTATGGCATGAAGCTTGAGGGCGTACCATTCGTCAGCACTGCATTTTCACACGGTCTTGGCTCGTTTGCAGGCGGATTTGTGGCAATTGCAGTCGTTCTGTTCGCTTTTTCAACAATTATCGGCTGGTCTTTTTACGGCACAAAGGCTTGCGAATTCCTCTTTGGACGAAAATCAACAGTTATTTATAAGCTACTGTTTATACTCGCAATATTTGCCGGTGCAACACTGAGCCTTGATCTTGTATGGGGCATAGCTGATACATTGAACGGACTTATGGCAATTCCTAACCTTATAGGAGTGCTTAGCCTTTCGGGAACAGTTGTTGCAATAACAAGAAACTACAAAAAGCGTAAATTTGACGGTGATGATTCAATTCAGCCTATGCTTTCCATCCACCCTGATATTCAGGCAGAGCAGGAATGGAAATTGGAGAGAGAATAAATCTTTTGTAGGGGATGATGCCCTCATCAGCCCGTCATATCAAGATTATTCAAATATCGTTTTAACCACACAAAAGACGGTATTGCATATGCAATACCGTCTTTTTATATAAGTTATGTTAAGAGCTAAAACCAAATATCTTGCATAATCTGCTTATGAAGCCACGACAAGCATTTTCTTTTTTGAGCTTTTCATAGTGTTCACATTTATTACCTTTATAAAGGTTAATATATGGACATGTGAGGGAAGACTCGTCAAGCTTATATGTCTCTAAACCTACGCTGCACGATTGACACAAGCCACTCTTTCCTTTTTTGAGAAAAGATTTCGCTGTACTTTTACTGTTTTTACACGTAAAAAATGCCATTCCATATACGAAAAAAAGCTATTAAGCGACGACAGCACCGAATTTACACTTACTATTGCATAATTCTGTATTAAATAGTTCTTATATTCTAATACTATTTGTTTTTCTATACTTTTATTATTTGCCCATTTCATAAACGCCGTAACATCCCGTACATACTTCTCCACCGTTGCACTTGCTTTTTCTTCATCGAACAGAAACTTTCGATAATCCTCAATCATTTTTTGTGTCATTTTCATATTTGTACATCTCCTTTACAGCTATTATTCTCATTTTTGAGCAAAAATACAAAAAGCAGGCACTACACCTGCTTTTTATCATTTCTGTAACTGTCCGAGGCTTGCAGCCTTAAGATATGCGTTTATAAAACCCTCAAGGTCGCCGTCCATAACAGCCTGAATATTACCCACCTCATAGCTTGTGCGGTGGTCTTTTACCATCGTGTACGGATGGAATACATACGAGCGAATCTGGCTGCCCCATGCAATCTCCTTCTGTACACCTTTGATATCCTCAATCTTTTCCTTCTGCTGCTGTTCTGCAATTTCTGCAAGCTTAGCCTTAAGCATACGCATAGCATATTCTCTGTTCTGATGCTGTGAACGCTGTGTCTGACACGCAACTACAACACCTGTCGGAATATGAGTAATTCTGACAGCAGAGTCGGTCTTATTGATATGCTGACCGCCGGCACCTGATGCACGATAGGTATCCACCTTGATATCTTCTGTACGGATATTGATTTCGACATCATCTGCAATCTCCGGCATAACCTCGATTGATGCAAATGATGTATGTCTTCTTCCTGATGCATCAAATGGTGAAATTCTAACCAATCGGTGTACGCCCTTTTCAGCCTTTAAGTAGCCGTAAGCATTTACTCCGCTTATCATAATTGTTGCACTCTTAACACCGGCATCATCGCCAGGAAGCATATCAAGAGTAGATACTGTATATCCGCTCTTTTGCGCATACATCTGATACATTCTAAGTAGCATCTCACACCAGTCCTGCGCCTCTGTGCCGCCTGCACCGGCATGTAATGTAATGATAGCATTATTCTTATCATAATGACCAGAGAGCAACGTTTCGAGTGTCATTTTCTCACATTCTTCTTCAACACCTTCTACGGCATCTTTGACTTCTGTAAGCATAGACTCGTCGTTTTCCTCGTTGGCAAGGTCTATAAGAACAAGTGTGTCCTCCCAACTTCCCTGAAGAGCATTATATCTCTCAACCTTATCCTTAAGCTGTTTAGTCTTCTGCAAAACCTTCTGCGAGTTTTCCATATCCTCCCAAAAGTTCTCGCTTGCAGCTTCCTTTTCAAGTTCTTCTATCTCTTTGAGTGTTCCCTCGATGTCAAAGTGAATCCCTCAAATCTGTTATTGCTTTCTCCATACCCTGCAAACGCAGACGGTATTCGTCGTATTGCAACATTTTTATCACTTCTTTCTAAATATAATTAGTGGTGTATCATAGGACGGGTCGTCGGAGACCGCCGACCCCTACATATTCCCTATTGAGCATATGCGTAGGTAATTTTTCGTAAATTGCCGTTTTGAGTGGCGACGGCGTACAGGGGTACTCCGAGCCACGAAAAATGGTTAGTTACGGAAAATTAACACGCATCCTATCTACCGCAGCATACCTTGTATTTTTTACCGCTGCCACAAGGGCACGGGTCATTTCTGCCCGGCTTGTTATCTGCTCTTTTTGCCTGTTTGGGAAGCGAGCCGTCGCCTGCCGCAATTATCGGTTTTGCAACCTGAACTCTCTTTATCTCAACCTGAGGTCTTGGTTTAACCGAGAGGACATAACGTACAGTATCGCGTTTAATCGCATCAAGCATTCCCTCATAGAGCTGACTTCCGACATTTCTGTATTCAACCACTGGGTCATGCTGTGCATATGCCTGAAGACCTATTTCACGTTTAACGTGCTCCATTTCGTCCAAGTGGTCCATCCAAAGAGTATCTACAACTCTGAGCATCATTACACGCTCAACCTCACGCATATTTTCACCAAAGAGTTCTTCCTGCTCTTTATAATTCTTCTCTGCAATAGCCATAAGACGTTCTTTGATATCAGCTCTTGTGATATATTCAAGTTCGTCTTTATTGACCTTAAACTGTCCTCCTGCCTGCAAAACAGTATTTGCAAACTCGGATACTGCGCTTAAGTTCCAATCCTCAGGAATTTCGCTTATACCTATATAATCGTCAAGTGCGTTGTCTATTGCAGACTCAAGCATAGACTTAATGGTAGCAGATATATCCTCGCCATCAATTACCATCTGACGTTGACGGTAGATAATCTTTCTCTGCTCGTTCATTACTTCGTCATACTGCAACACGTGCTTACGGGAGTCAAAATGACGGCTTTCCAAGTTTCTCTGTGCATTTTCGATAGCCTTGGTAAGCATTCCCGCTTCAATAGGCTCATCCTCAGCCAAGCCCAAGCCACTTACCATAGCCTTTACTCTCTCCGAGCCGAAAATTCGCATTAAATCGTCTTCAAGAGACAAGAAGAACTTAGTTGCACCCGGGTCTCCCTGACGACCCGCACGACCTCGGAGCTGGTTATCAATACGACGTGATTCGTGGCGTTCTGTACCAATGATAAAGAGACCGCCTGCAGCCCTTACTTCTTCCTGTTCCTCTTTAAGAGCCGCCTTGAACTTCTCGTGATATTCGTTATACTTTCTTCTTGCTTCTATAATTTCTTCATTATCTGTTTCAGCAAAGCCTGTCGCTTCGGCAATAAGCTCATCGCTCATACCCTCTTTTATAAGCTCATTCTTTGCCATATACTCGGCATTACCGCCAAGAATAATATCTGTACCACGGCCCGCCATATTAGTAGCAATAGTAACCGCACCCTTTTTACCTGCCTGTGCGACAATCTGTGCTTCCTTCGCGTGATATTTTGCATTCAATACCTCGTGCTTAATACCTTCTCTCTTTAAGAGCGCGGAAAGAATTTCAGATTTATCAATGTTAACAGTACCCACAAGCACCGGCTGTCCCTTTTCATGACATTCCTTAATCTGACGTATTACAGCCATATACTTGCCCTTTTCTGTTTTGTACACAGAATCCTGCTCGTCTTTTCTTATAACAGGCTTATTTGTTGGAACGGCAACAACATCAAGGTTGTAAATCTCCTGGAACTCTGCCTCCTCGGTTAAAGCTGTACCGGTCATACCGGAAAGCTTATTATAAAGGCGGAAGAAGTTCTGGAATGTGATAGTAGCAAGAGTTCTGCTCTCGTTCTCAACATTTACTCCCTCTTTTGCCTCAATAGCCTGATGCAAGCCGTCAGAATAACGTCTTCCCGGCATAATACGACCGGTGAATTCATCAACTATCATTACCTGACCGTCTTTTACAACGTACTGTCTGTCCCGATGCATAACACCGTTTGCGTGGAGTGCCTGATTGATATGATGCTGAAGCTTCATATTATCAGGGTCTGCCAGATTTTCTACTCCAAAAGCCTGCTCAGCCTTTGATATACCTCTCGGTGTTAAAGTAGCAGTCTTTGCTTTTTCGTCTACAATATAGTCTGCATCAACTTCTTCGGTAACAAGCTGCTTGTCATCTTCCTCTGTTACTACCATTCTCTTAAGTCTCTTTACAAAAGCATCTGCATCTTTATAAAGGTTATTCGCAGCACTACCCATACCGGATATGATAAGAGGTGTACGTGCCTCGTCAATCAAAATCGAATCAACCTCATCGACAACTGCATAGTTATGTCCTCTTTGAACCATCTGCTCTTTATAAGTTACCATATTATCACGCAAATAGTCGAAGCCAAGCTCGTTATTTGTGCCGTATGTTATGTCAGCAGCATATGCAGCTTTTCTCTGGTCCTGGTCGATATCGTGGATAATAAGTCCAACCTCAAGACCTAAGAAGCGATATACCTTACCCATCCACTCGGAGTCTCTCTTCGCAAGGTAGTCATTGACTGTTACAATATGCACACCCTTACCTTCGAGTGCATTAAGATATGCAGGAAGTGTAGATACAAGAGTTTTTCCCTCACCAGTCTTCATTTCTGCAATTCTGCCCTGGTGCAATATAATACCGCCTATAACCTGCACATAAAAATGCTTCATTCCCAGCACTCGCCAGCTTGCCTCACGCATAACCGCAAAAGCCTCAGGCAATATGTCGTCAAGTGTCTCGCCCGCAGAAAGTCTTGCTTTGAATTCATCAGTTTTTGCACGCAGTTCACTATCCGAAAGCTTTGACATTTCTTCGTCCAATGCCATAACCTTATCAGCAATAGGACGAACTCGTTTTAGCTCACGTTCCGAATATGTGCCAAAAATTTTATCAAACAATCCCATCAGTAGATTTTTCCTTTCATTTATAATTCTTCAGGTTATAATTTTCCATTATAATATCTTAGTATAACACATTATGGATAAAAATACCACCCTTTTTTTGAAAATAGATTATAAATTTTCTGTTTTGACACTATTTTTCAGCTGGTTATAAAGCCAGATAAAATAACTCACCTGGAATATTATTGTGCATATCCAAGAAATCGGATATGATATGTAAAGCACTTCAAGCTCCTTGTGTTGTTCAAATACTGTTAATACCCATATTATACGGAAGGCACATGCCCAGAAAAGCGATACTATCATAGGTATAACAGTTCTTCCAAACCCTCTTATAGCACCAACAATGGTGTCCATAATACCACAGAAGAAGTACGTTCCACATAAAAATACAAGTCTCTTCAAACCATATTCTATGACCTCTTCCCCTGTTGAATAAAGCGGAATAAGCTTATCTCCAAAAATAATAGCCAACCATCCTGTTGCAAGTCCTACGACAAACACTGTCGCCACGCACAAAATAAACACTCTCTTTATTCTGTCAAAGCGTTTTGCTCCGTAATTCTGACTTGTAAAGCTCATAGCAGTCTGCTGAAATGCGTTCATTGCAACATATACAAAGCCCTCTATATTAGCAGCCGCGGCATTGCCTGCCATAACTGTTTTCCCAAAAAAGTTAATTGATGACTGAATAAGTACATTCGAAGTCGCGAACAAAGTACTTTGAATTCCCGCCGGCAGACCAATCCTGACCATTCTTACCATTACTCTGCGTTTAATTTTAAGTTCCTTAAGATTAAGACGGCACGAATTATCGAGCTTACAAAGAGCACGTACAATAAGCACTGCCGAAATCGCCTGTGATATTATTGTCGCAAGAGCAACTCCTGCGACATCCATATGAAACTGTGTTACGAAAATGATATTAAGCACCACATTTACGATACCAGCCAAGATAAGATAATACATCGGACGGCGTGTATCGCCCAATGCTCGCATTACCGCATATCCAAAATTGTAAAGCATACTGACCGGCATACCAAGAAAATAAATCTGCATATAAATCGTTGATTTATCAATTACATCAGCAGGCGTATCCATCATTGCAAGTAACGGTCTTGCAAGAAAAAAACCTGTCACTGCAAGTGCAATGCCGCAGATAACAGAAAACAGCACAGAGGTATGTACAGTTTCTTTTGCCGTATTATCATCCTTTGCACCTATTGCCTGCGCTGTAAGAACATTAGTTCCTACCGAAAAGCCTATAAATAGGTTTACAAGCATATTTGTAAGAGAACCGGTAGAGCCTACCGCCGCAAGCGACGTTTCTCCAGCAAAACGTCCAACTACTATAACATCTGCCGCATTAAACAATAATTGCAGCATACTTGACAGCATAAGAGGAAATGCAAACATCAATATCTTACCAAACAAAGGTCCGTTTATCATATCAATCTGATATCTGCTACCTGATGCTTTCATTTTTAATCAAGTCCTTTCGCCAAAAAATCCATTTTCCGTATAACGTCAACTGGCTGTGCCCAAAACAGGCACAGCCACTTAATTTTTCATATAACAGACTGCCACAAATCCGGATGCGGGTTTGCAATCACTTCTGTATTTATCAGAACACCGTCTTTGGCAGCTATCTTAGCTCCCGCCTCGACAGCCGCGGTTACATCAGCAACCTCACCCGTCATAGCGGCAAAGCATTTGCCGCCCATACCACGCGCAATCCTGACTTCTATCAAATCTACCACACCGGCTTTAACTGCCGCATCAGCCGCATTTATAGCAGATGCCGCTGTAAAGGTTTCGATTATACCGAGAGCACCTCGTGGTTTAGCACAAGCAGTTCCGCTTACGGCCTCATAAACCTTATCGCCAAGGTTTCCTATAACGAATTTATCAATAAGTGCATCCTCTGCAATTTGGACAGCACGGTCAACTGCCGCCTGAATTGCCGCAAGGTTTCCACCAATTACCGTAACATACTTACCGGGGCAAACAGCACCCGAATCAATTATGTTTACATCTGCACTTTTTAACATTTCATCGGTTATTCTTATGCCTTTTGAAATATTCTTAACTTCAACAAGGCCTATTGAATTCATCATTTTCAATCCCTCTATTATTTAAGACGTTCAATAACTACACTTTCATTTGTAACTTCTACAACTCTACCGTCTATACTTGCGTGCATTGTTGTACCTAACATATTTTCAGGAGTTACTGCAACCACATCGCCTCGTTTTACCGTTGCACCAACCTCTACTGTCGGCACGGCCGGAGCACCAACATGCTGTCGCGTAAGAATATATACTTTATCAGGGTTAAAGGTACGCATATCACGTGTTACCGTTTTGCCCATAAAACGTCTTAAGCCAAGTCTTTCTGCCAGAACATTAGATGGTACTAATCTTCCTTCACGATTCTCGCTTACCTTTTCAACCTTTCTGCCACTCGGTCTTCTGTAACCGAGCTTTGCAAGCTGACCTTTCACTTCCATCGCAATATTCTGCGGGTCTAACATCTGCTGGCACGCAATTACACTGCACACTCCACAGCCGCAGCAAAGCGATGCCTGTAAAAAGCTATCAACATTCGTTACCTCAGAATGTGATGCTGTCCTTAAAATCTTGTGTACCTCAAGGTCATAGCCCAAAAGATGTCTCGGACACATATCAGTACACATATGGCAATAACAGCAAGCTGCCGAAGCACGTTTTAACGTGAGCGACATAGGTCTTAATCTCTTTTGTATAACCTCATGCTCTTCGGGGAAAATTAGAAGTCCCTTTGTAGTCTTGGTTACAACATCATTTTCTATATCAACAAGCTTACCCATCATCGGTCCGCCGTTTATAATCCTTTTTCCTTCAAGGTCTGTATATCCGCATGCTGTCATTAAATCGGATATCTTCATACCGACGGGAACCTTGACAGTTATATCTCTGTCGGTATCTCCGCCAATGGTAACATATTTTTCCACAACAGGAGTATCCTCATTAAAGAGCTTCCATATATTGAATAGTGTTTCGGTATTGCATACCATAACACCAACATCAAGCGGTATTCCGCCCTCGGGAATAATTCTGCCCGTTGTTTCATATGTAAGAATTACTTCATCGCCTGCAGGATAAATGTCAGGTATATCCTTAACACTTATTCTGGTGCCTTCCATATTCGCAACAACCTCCGGATTAAGAAGGTATCTGTTTTTGCTCTTAATACCGATTATTGCTTCTTTTGCACCCATTGTATCCAAAAGCATATTAAGGATTTCAACAATAAGATGCAGATGTTTTTGAAAGATATGATGGTCAACCATCATCAGCGGTTCACATTCTGCAGCATTAACAAGAATAATTTCGGTTTTGTCCGAAAGCTTTTTGTTAGTGGGGAATCCTGCGCCGCCTGCACCGACAATTCCTGCGTCAAAAATCAGCTTTTGAAGTTCTGAAAGCTTCATTTAGCATCTTCCTTTCAATTACTGAACCTCGTCAACTATGCCGACAATCGCAGCATCAACAGGGGAATCGCAACGGTCTACGCCGAGTCTTGCAGCACTACCTGTTGCGATTATAACCTTTTCGCCAATACCTGCGCCGACACCGTCTACTGCAAGAATTTCCTTGCCTGTCAGTTTGTCCTGCTCTATTATTTCAGCTATAAGAAGCTTATAGCCTACCAATTTTTCATTTTTACTGGTGGAAACTATCGTTCCCTTAACTTTAGCTAATAACATCTGTTATTCTCCGTTCTCCGCAAAAGTAACTTCTTTTTACGGAAAATATTATTTCTGAGTCAAAATCTCAACACGGTCGCCTGTCTTAATTGCTGAAGCATTTGCATCATCTGTATCAATGTGCATTTCTGTATTGAAGTCCTTATGTACTCTTACCTGAACGTTATAATAACGTGTCGGTTTAGAGTTTTGTATTTCAACATCTACCATATCGTTGTCCTTGATGCCGTACTTTTCAGCATCGGCAGGTGTCATATGAATATGACGGTTTGCAATAATGCAGCCTTCGTTTAAGAATACGCTGCCCTTAGGGCCTACAAGTGCCATAGGTGCACTGCCCTTAATCTCGCCTGACGGTCTTACCGGCGGGCTTACCTTTAGCTTGAAGGTGTCCGTTCTGGAAATTTCAATCTGCGAATCCTTTCGCACCGGACCTAATACTCTCACACCCTCAATTGTTTTAAGTGAAGGGCTGACCAATGTAACACATTCTTCAGCAGCAAACTGACCGCCCATAAGCATCTTCTTCGGTGTAAGCTCATGGCCTTTACCGAACAGGGTTTCCAAATCCGCCTGTGAAAGATGCACATGACGAGCCGATACTCCGACCTTTATTCCATCGTCTGCACTTTCGCTATTGAGTTGTTCCATAATAATTTTTGTAACCTGTTTTACAATGCTTTCGTCTACCATAATGCCCTCCGTGGTTTATTTGTCGGGGAGAGGAAACTCCTCTCCCTGACTATTTGTTTTTTATGCCGCTTTACGATTAGATAGCGGGAAGAATTTTTTCCACATCACCGTGGGGACGGGGAATTACGTGAACAGAAATAAGCTCACCAAGCTTAGCACCTGCTGCTGCACCTGCATCTGTTGCTGCCTGAACTGCACCAACATCGCCTCTTACCATTACAGTTACAAGACCTGAACCGATTCTCTCTGTGCCGATAAGCTGTACGTTTGCTGCCTTAACCATAGCATCTGCTGCTTCAACTGCTGCTACAAGACCTCTTGTTTCAACCATACCCAATGCTTCTACTGCCATTTTAGTATCCTCCTTAATTATTATTAAATATCTCTTAATATTAAACCCATAGCCTGCTATTATTCCTAAATGACGGACCGTCGGGGACGCCGTTCCCTACAGTCGTCTTTGACAGATTATATCAGGTATAAAGGTTTTAAGCATATGTATTACCTTACCTTAGAACTTCGGAAGGATTTTCTCCACGTCGCTGTGAGGACGAGGGATTACGTGCTGTGCTACAAGCTCACCAAGCTTGCTTGCTGCAGCTGCGCCTGCTTCAACAGCAGCCTTAACTGCACCAACGTCGCCTCTTACCATAACACTTACAAGACCTGAACCAATCTTCTCTGTGCCGATAAGCTGTACGTTTGCTGCCTTTGTCATTGCATCTGCCGCCTCAACTGATGCGGTAAGACCTCTTGTTTCTACCATACCAAGTGCTTCCATGTTTAATAGCTCCCTTCAAATTTATAACTTTTATTATACTATTGATAAACTGTCAACCAATACACAACGGCGCTGTCTTATAAAGCTGCGTGCCGAGGTGATACCCTCACCCGTCGGACCTGCAATGGTAAAGGTTGTATGACCTTCACTACCAAAGCCTATTCCGGCGTAGCTCGGTGCATTCTTTACGAAGATAGTTGTACAAACCGCTCTTGCATACGCTGTCATACGGTCAACATTCTTTGAGTGAAGATGTGCAGTATGACGGTTGCCGTGCTCTGCTTTTACCGCCATTTCCATTGCCTCTTCAAATGTGCGGCAT
Source organism: Eubacteriales bacterium (assembly GCA_018384175.1). Lineage (GTDB taxonomy): Bacteria > Bacillota > Clostridia > UBA1381 > UBA1381 > HGM11525. The sequence goes on along the minus strand of JAHAZB010000021.1, from coordinate 4,248 downwards.
CTGACAATCGGAAGAATAGGCATCATAAGCTCTGTCTGTACAAATGCCTGCGAGAACTCTGTCTCACAGATAATACAACGAACCTCGTCGCCAACATTCACACCGATTTGTGCCAATATCACCTTAGCATCTCTGCCAACGTAATCCTTGTTAATAACAAGCTTGGGCTTATCACCCGGCTTTTTAGCAGGAGCTTCTACAAGCACTACCTTTTCAAGCTCCTTAACCTGCTGTGCACTCAAAAGATATGCACCGTTCTTCTGCATTCCGTCGATAAGCTCGTCGGCAACGCTTTCCATAACAAAGCACTCTTTCTCTGCAATACAGGGAAGGTTATTATCAAATGTACAGCCGTCAATGATATCCTTTGCAGCCTTCTTAATATCTGCAGTATCATCAACAACTACCGGCGGATTTCCTGCTCCTGCGCCGATTGCTTTCTTTCCGCTTGAAAGAAGCATCTTTACAACTCCGGGGCCGCCTGTTGCAACAAGCATCTTAACCGACGGATGATTTACCATCATATTTGATGTATCCATTGTCGGATTTTTAACTGTTGCTACTATGTTCTCCGGACCACCTGCAGCAAGAACTGCACGGTTTACAAGGTCAACCGCATATGCGGAAATTCTCTTTGCGTGGGGGTGCGGATTAAATACAACACCGTTACCTCCTGCAAGCATTCCTATACTGTTACAGATTACTGTACAGCTCGGGTTAGTTGACGGGGTAATTGCGCCGATAATTCCATAAGGAGCCATCTCTACAAGCGTCAGGCCTCTGTCGCCTGAAAGTGCCTTTACCTCCAAATCCTCTGTACCCGGTGTTTTATCTGCAACCAAGTGATGCTTCAGAATCTTGTGATATACATTACCCATCTTGGTATCCTCAACAGCAAGCTTTGCCATTATCTCAGCTTCCTCATGGGTAAGTCTTCTAATTTCCTTTATAATATTTTCTCTCTGCTCTCTGTTATAGCTACGGAAAAGTGCATAAGCCTTATTAACCGCGTCCAAAGCCTCCTCCATAGTGTCGAAAACTCCGAGCTGATGCTTTGGCTCTTCCTTTTCCATTCCGGAGAGCACGTTTCTGACTATTTGTTCAAGCTGTTTTTCATCAATATTCATAACGTCTGCCTCCTCAATAAATACTCCGCTGCGAACCTGGCAAGATTTGTGTCCTGTTCAGCCGTTCCGCCCGAAACGCCTATCGCACCTATGATGGAATCTCCAACCTTAAGCGGCTCTCCGCCACCCAAAAGGCATATTCCCTCACCCGCAGTAAGTCCGTCCAATGCGCCGCCTCGTGTTTCTTTAAGCGCGGTAATGGTTGCCATTTTAAGCGATACCGATGTATATGCTTTGTCATAGGCAATTTTCCGGCTTGCAATATATGAATCGTCGGTTGCGTGGAGAAGAACAAGATTAGCACCTGCATTTACTATCGCAACAACTGCTTTTACACCAATTGATGCGGCATACTGTTCAACTGCAAGAGAAAGCTCCTTTGCCAAACCAAGCGACATAACATCAGGTCTGTATGCTCCGGTTTCAGGCTTTGGTGCATCGTCCTTTGCCGCATATTGCGACATCGCATACAAAAGGTCGCTCAGGCGATTTAGCCATACCATAACTTCCTTCTGTACCCTACCAAGCTGATTAGCTTTAACAGCATTTCTTTCTGCACGCCTTGCAATAGTTCTCGCAAGCGACAAATGCGCAGAAACGGGATTTTCACCGCTAATGGTAAAGCCCTCAAATTTGCACTGATATTCGTCGCACATCTTTTCAACTGCACACGGACACTCCGGTGTTACCGACTTATTTCCGCCGGCAACCTCACCCATAACTCCGATAAGCTTCTTTTGAATAGCTTCTATATCGTCAGTCAGCTTTTTATCATAAGCATTGACCTTAGCAACACCCAAAGCTGCCGACAACTCATCAAGACTACCTAAAAGCTCAATTATCAAATCTGTTTTGGATATGCGTCTTTGCGACAGCGTGGAGGTCTGCCCCGCATCGCCTGCGCCTGTATACAGCTTATCCATTATTTCTTGCACTGTTCAAGAACACGTCTTGTAACTTCAGCAACGATATCCTTTACATCGGCATCAGATGCGTTTGAAGATTTAGCAGGTCCGTGATATGTAGCAGAACACTCGTGTCCTGTCTTGTCATTTGCTTCTGTCGGAGACATATCGCATGTGCCATCCTCATAGCAACCCGGGCAAAGCTTCTCCATCGGATGACGGCCAGGAACGTTAAACTGCTTACGAAGGTCAATAAGCTTCTTAACCTCGCCACAGGGGATTTCCTTTGCACCGCCCAAAAGTGTAGCATAGAATGTAAGCTTAGCATAGAACTCTGTTGATTCCATTCTGAAGAATGCAGTATTCAAATCGCAACCGAATGAAAGTGCACCGTGGTTAGCAAGAAGAATTGCATCATAATCCTGGATATACGGCTCCAATGACTGAGGAATTTCCATTGTTGACGGTGTACCGTACTGTGCAATGGGAACTCCACCGAGGAATATAACAGCCTCAGGCATAATAAGCTTATCAAGTGCAATACCTGCAATAGCAAAGCTTGTAGCAATAGGCGGATGTGCGTGAACAACCGCATTCACGTCAGGTCTCTCCTGATATACCTTAAGGTGCATCTTGAACTCAGATGACGGACGGTATTTGCCTGTTGACTCCTTGGGATTTCCCTGAGCATCAACCTTACAAATCATATCCGGTGTCATATAACCCTTTGATACGCCTGTCGGAGTTGTGAAAAATGTGTTCTCATCTATCTTAACTGAGATATTACCGTCGTTAGCTGCGCAATATCCGTTCTGATAAACTCTTCTTCCGATTTCACAAATCTCTCTTTTGATTTCAAAATCTGACTTATACATGTTTATACCTCCTGTAAATTTTGGTTTTCTTTTGTTTTTCTTTGTTTTTGTTTTTATTATACCTCTTTTACACAGATTTGTAAAGAGTTATTTAGTTATTTTTAGTGTCCCTTTTTTGTTTAATTAGGTTTTCTATAAAATCGCACAAATCCAAAGTCGATTTTGGCTTGCCCAATCGTGAAACTGACAGTTTAAGAAGTCTTAGTCTCCAATTATGACTGAAAAGCTCAAACAAAGCTTCATCAATGCCAAAAGTGTCGTTACATGCAATAGCAGCACCGTTATTTACAAGGAACTGCATATTTCTGTCCTCCTGACCGGGAATCGGATTCATAATTATAGCCGGAAGCCTTTTTGCCAGAAGCTCAGAGGTTGTAAGACCGCCGGGCTTAGTGATAATACAGTCTGCCGCATCCATCAGCACCTCAACATTATCAACAAAGCCGTAGGTAATAATTTTTTTATTCCATTTATGCCGTTCTATCTCTTTTTTTACCTTTTCATTCTTGCCGCAAACACACAAAACCTGCATATCAACATCAAGCGCATCAATGGCTTCAAGCTGCTTTTTAAGGTTTCCGAAGCCCATAGAGCCCATCATCACAAGAATAGTTCTGCAATTTTCAATATGAAGCATTGCGCGTGCTTCCTTTTTCGGGATTTTTGTCAGGAACTTTCTTTTTATCGGAATACCAAGCGGCAGTATTTTCTCAACTGCAATACCCTTCCTTTGCATTTGGTTATTAAGAAGCGAGTCTGCTGTTACATAATAATCCATATCTGTACTTTCCCAGAACGGATGCACAGTAAAGTCTGTAACAATTCCAATTGTAGGACAGTCAACAATTTCCTTTTCCTTCAAATATGTAACAACCATACACGCAAAGCTATGCGTACAAACAATCACATCAGGCGAGTATTCCACGATATAATCACGAAGCTTATGCGATACAAGCTTTGATATAACACTGATTGGCGAAAAACGCTTATACGGCTCTACCCTCTTATCGAGCAGGTCATATGCCTTGCCGTAAACCTCAGGGAAATTTTTGGTTGAGAACAGATATCCGTTATCAATCGTTTCACACAGCATAGAGTTTATGTAATCGAAGGTATCAAGCATTTCACTTTCTATTCCCTTTTCTGCAAGACATTCGATTATTGCCTGTCCGGTCGAATGATGTCCGTAACCAGTTTTTACCGACATTATAAGAGCTTTCATTTTTACTATCCCTTTCCTATTAAAATGACAAATTTCAACTAATTATCAAATTTCTCTTGAAATATCTTCTCAAATGATATATAATCTTTGTATCTCAAGTCAGGTAATATGTATACAAT
>JAHAZB010000010.1 GCA_018384175.1 Eubacteriales bacterium | reverse complement strand
GCTTATTCCGGCAGGTACGGGTATGAGTATGTATAAGGATATAAATATCACGATTGACGGCGAAGAAGTTTCAAATGATGATATAAAATAATGCTCACTGAACAAATGCGATTTTCAATCGCATTTGAAAAATTATGACTATTGTCAAAATTTTTCGTGTAAAATCAGAGATTTTACACAGTTCGCATTGATAAAGTCTGCCCAAATAAATATTTTGAGAGCAAAATATTTATTTGGGGTGCAAGGAGTTTTTCATATTTATGAAAAAACCTTGCACCTGAACAATTATGAAACGCTTTTAAGCCGCTATGCGGCTGCGTTTCATAATTGTTCAGCAGTAATTATATAAGATATAACGTCGAGTGAGCTAATAAAAAAATCCGGAAACGAATTTTTTTTGTTTTAATGCACATTATAATATTGTTGATTTGTACTAACTTGATTTTTAAGAATGGAAAGGTGAAGAAATATAAATGTGCACAGCGATAACATATACCACGAAGGACCATTATTTCGGTAGAAATCTTGATTTGGAATACTCTTACGATGAAACAGTAACTGTGGTGCCAAGGAATTTTCCTCTTGTTTTCAGACATAAAGAGAGTATAAATAAACATTATGCGATTATCGGTATGGCATATGTTGTAAACGGCTATCCGCTGTATTACGATGCAATAAACGAAATGGGTGTTGGTATGGCAGGACTTAACTTCCCCGATAACTGCCACTATAACCAATGTGCTGAAGACAAAGATAATATTGCTCCGTTTGAATTTATACCGTATATACTTGCAAACTGTAAAAATATATGTGAAGTAAAGGACCGGCTTAAAAATATTAACATTATCAATGAAAATTTCTCCAACAATCTTCCGCTTACACCGCTTCATTGGATAATAACAGATAAGAATGAGACGATTGTTGTTGAACAGATAAAGGATGGCTTAAAGATATATGATAATCCGGTCGGAGTTCTAACCAATAACCCATCATTTGATATGCAGCTTTTTGCGCTGAACAATTATATAAATCTTACTGTAAAACAACCTGAGTGTCATTTTTCTGACAAGGCAGAGCTTTTCAGATACAGCAGAGGGATGGGCGCAATCGGTCTGCCAGGTGATGTTTCGTCGCAATCTCGTTTTGTAAGAGCGGCTTTTAATAAACTTAATTCAAAATCAGGTGAGGAAGAAGTTAAAAGTGTAGAACAGTTTTTTCACATTCTTGGCTCGGTAGAGCAAATTCGTGGGTGTAATGAAATAGACGATTCGAAGTATGAGATAACTGTCTATTCCTCCTGTGCAAATCTTGATAAAGGAGTTTATTATTACACCACTTATAATAATCGCAGAATAACAGCAATTGATATGCATAAAGTTGATTTGGACGGCAGCGGTTTAACCCAATATTCGCTTGTAACAGACGGACAAATACTTTGTGGGAATTAGTTTATATTGCAGATGTTTTCTGGAAATAACTATTATAAAAAGAAAAGGAGTGTATATAATGGTTGAACAGTGTGCCATTCCAACAAAAATAGACACAGAAAAGCTACAAAAAAACGGAATGAATCGTAATCTTTCTTTTGTTTTCCATTATATCACACTTTTTTCTGTCCATCAAATCTGGGAAGGAGGCAAAATTCTTTTACTTTTCTAAACGAGAATAATACAGAATATAGTGTTCGATTTTTTCTTTGATTAAGAAAAAATCATTAAAATATAAAAAAGGGGGTGGAATAAGTACGAAAAATATGATAGAATATTTATTGATATAATAATTCTATTAAAGAATGGAGTTAAAACTATGGATAAATATAGCTATGACCCGAATGCACGTATTGCAAGGCGTATTAAAGAACGTGAAAGAAAAAGAAAAAGAAACAGAAGAATTATGCTTACTGTCGTTTTAGTTGTTTTGATAGTATGTGTTGTATTCGGTATTGGAAAATTACTCGAAGGCAGAAATATTAAATTACCTGATTTCAACCCGATAGAAGGTTTCAACCGATTGGTTGACTCAATTAGAGGAGAGGAAACAGTTTCTAATGACAGCAATCATATTGATATAGAAATACCTCCGATTGAAAACGTAGCACCAGTTGTAGAGGAAGAAGATGAAATGGTTCCTGAAGTGGAAATTGAGAATGTTGTTGATATTCTTTCTGATACAGAAGCGAAGTCGTCAAAAGGAGTATATCCGTTGCCATCTAATAACAACAATCTTCTGGATATTTTCAAAACAGCTAAGGGTGAAACTGAGAAAATATGCTGTCTTACTTTTGACGATGGTCCTAACAAGGTTACAACTCCTCAAATACTTGATATACTCGCAGAATATAACATAAAAGCAACCTTCTTTGAGCTTGGTGAAAAGCTTGAAGCTAACAAAGGTATTGCTAAGCGCACATATGATGAGGGGCATCTTCTCGCAAACCATACATATACACAAAAGTACAGCACTATATACACTAGCTGGGATACGTTCTGGAATGAAGTCCAAAGAACAGAGGCTCTTATAACAGAGATAACGGGTGAGGATGCGTATAAGTTGGTACGTATGCCTGGAGGAAGCTTTAATTCCGGAGTTTATGGCGGTGTTAAACAAGACTACCGTGCAAAGCTTGCAGAGAATAACTATTATTTTATCGACTGGAGCGTTGATAATGGTGATAACGGCAATCGAAATGCTGATGAAATACTTAATTATGTGAAAGAATACACAGGTTCCAAACATGTTGTACTACTGATGGAGGATGCAACAGCAAGACAGGCAACTGTAAAGTCTTTAAGAAGTGTTATTGAATATTTGCAAGAATGTGGATACGTGTTCAAAAGACTTGATGAAATTTTATATTATTCGGAAACTGAAGTACATGAAGCACCGGTTGAGGAGATTATAATACCTCCGTATGATACATTTACAAGGGGTTTTAATATATAATTTCGGGAGGCAATTTGCTTGAAAAAGAATAATAGAGCATGGCGTTGGCTATGGGAAAACAGTAGACAGAGTCGGTTGTTTATATTACTACTGACTATTTTGAGTGTTGTATATTCACTATTACAATTAAGCTTTGTAACAGCATCAAAGAATGTAATTGATATTGCTACCAAAATTATTCCCGGAAGTCTTATCAAAGCATCTTTTGAACTTGTTATTCTCTTGCTCATTCAATTGGCTTTGCAAATTGGAGTTAATTTTATAAATGTTCATGCTGCATCAAGATTTGAAATTTCGCTCAAAAGAACTGTTTTCAGACGAATGATGGACAAGGAGTATCTGTCTGTTGCAAGATACCATTCTGGTGAGCTGTTAAACAGACTCAATAGCGACATAAATGTTATTGTAAATGGTATTATAGGAATAATTCCTTCTGCAGCATTGTTTATTACAAGTATTGTAGGCGGTTTTGTAATGCTGTGGAGCATTGATACGACACTTGCGCTTATCATTCTCGCTATCGGACCGTTAGTAGGAATAGGTGCGAGACTGTACTCTGCCCAATATAAGAAACTGCATAAACAATGTCAGAGCGCAGACGGAGATACAAAATCATTTATGCTTGAAATTCTGCAGAATATTTTGGTAGTAAAATCGTTTTGCGGTGAAGAGACAGTTCTTGACCATGCTGAAATGCTGCAAAAACGCAGCTATCACTTAAAGGTAGTAAGAGTTCTTGTTTCAATAGTCGCGAATGTAGGAATGTTTATCATATTCAATGCAGGATACTATTTTGCATTAGCCTATGGTGCACATAAACTTGCACTTGGTGTTATTGGCTATGGTGATTTGACTGCTATATTACAGCTTGTCAATAAGATTCAGGCACCATTTAAGAGCGTATCAAGCCTTATACCGCAGGCGTTTGCTGTTGTTGCATCAACTGAGCGACTTCTTGAGATTGAAGATTTGCCTGATGAACAGAATACGGGTGATGTTATACCAGATGACTTGTATGACAGACTTAATGAGATTGTATTTGATAACGTACTGTTTAAGTATTCTGATGACTCTGTGGTTTCAGGTGTTAATATGAGAATAAAAAAGGGAGAGTGTGTAGTCGTTGCCGGCGAATCGGGTGCCGGAAAGAGTACGTCTATTAAGCTTTTGCTTGGTATTTTGCAACCTGAGTCGGGTAGGATATATCTTGATGGTGGGGACAGACATTACATTGTCGGCAGAAATACAAGAAATATCTTCTCATACGTACCGCAGGGGAATATGATACTTTCCGGTACAATAAGAGAGAATATTGCTTTTGCACGTCCTGATGCTACTGAGGAAGAGATAATACAAGCAGCTCAAGTGGCACAGATTTGGGACTTTATCAAGACACTTGATAATGGTCTTGATACAATTATCGGCGAGAAGGGTCTCGGTTTATCGGAGGGACAGGCTCAGAGAGTTTCAATTGCTCGTGCACTTTTATATAATGCACCTGTGCTTCTTCTGGATGAGTCAACATCTGCACTTGATTCAGTAACTGAGATAGCACTTCTTAATGCAATCAGAAAAATGACAGATAAAACCTGTATTATTGTAAGTCATAAACAGGCCGCGTTTGACATCTGTGATAATGTTTGTTATGTAACTAAGGAGAAAGTAAATGGGAAAATTTGACGGGATATTGATTTGTAGCGACTTGGACGAGACGTTGCTCACGTCAGAAAGAACAATTTCCGACGAGAACAAGAGTGCACTTGAATACTTTATGTCTGAGGGAGGATGCTTTACCTTTGCTACTGGCAGAGTTCCGGTTGGAGCAAAACTTGCACTAAACTATATAATACCTAATGTGCCGATGATTTGTTACAATGGTGCAGGTATATATGATTTCAATAATGATAAGTTATTGTGGGAGATGTTTCTTGATAAAGAGGCAGGGAAGGTGATAGACTTTGTGCTGTCAAAGCTACCGCTTACCGGTGTTGAGATATCAACAAATGAAAGAGTTTATCATCACAGAACAAACAGACTTACTGTTGAACACGCAAGTATTGAAAAGATTTTGCAGTTGGGAATTGACTATAAAGATATTCCTGAAATGTGGAAAAAGGTAATATTTATGGTTGAAGTTGAGGATATGCCGGAGTTGAGGCGAATTATTACCGACTCTGAGTTTGCTGATAAGTTCAATTATATTCAAAGCTATAAGCATTATTATGAGATTTTGCCGAAAGAGGCGGGAAAAGGCGAGGCTATGCTTAAGCTTGCAGATATGCTCGGTATAGACAGGAACAGGACAATAGGAATCGGAGATAACGAAAATGATATTTCTCTTGTGAAGCTTGCAGGAACCGGTATTGCGGTTTCAAATGCGGTAGATGCGGTAAAGGATGTTGCTGACTATATTACGGTTGACAATGACAGCCATGCTCTTGCTGCGGTTATAAAAGGAATAGAAAACGGGAAAATAATTGTTTAATAATAAAAACTACTCCTATGGTTTAATAAAACCATAGGAGCTTTCAATTTAAGTTGTTGTGTTTCGAATATTTTTTGTCGGTTACTATTGCAATATTAAATAGAATGAGATATAATGTATAATATGTATAAATATACATTTTGGAGGTTTTATATGAGAGTTGCAGTAATTCCAAATCCTTGTAAGGATGTGGGACTTATTCAGTCTTCACGGTTATGTGAGATACTTAAAAACCGTGGAGTTGATGTTGTTACTGATAAATCGGAACTTTATGATAATACGGATGTGGTTATTGTGTTGGGTGGAGACGGTACTATTTTGTGTGCGGCAGAAGAATGTGCGAAAAGAGGTATTCCTGTTATGGGCATAAATCTTGGCAGAGTCGGATTTATGACCGAGACAGAACAGAAAAATATGGAGAAAGCCGTTGATAGTCTGCTTTTAGGAGAATACAAGATAGAAGAACGTATGATGATGAATGTGTCGATAGGTAATAACAATTACCTTGCCCTCAACGACTGCGTTGTTGCTAAACCAGACGCACAGATGATTAAGACGGCGGTTTATGCTGAGAATGAACAGATAACCGAATACATTGCAGACGGTGTGATTATTGCAACACCAACAGGCTCTACCGGCTACTCACTTTCTGCAGGCGGTCCTGTTGCTGACCCTGGTACTGAGATGTTTCTTGCTACACCTATATGTGCGCATACACTTAAGGCAAGACCTGCTGTGCTAGCACCTGAGAAGACAGTTAGCGTGCATTTGCTCTGTGGTGCGGCTGAGAGTGCCGGAGTTACTGTTGACGGAGTTGTAAAGGAAAGTATGAGAGTAGGAGACAAGGTTATTATTACACGTTCTGAGCTTAAGCTAAAGCTTATCAAATTTGGACAACAGTCCTTCTACAATATTCTTACCGCAAAATTGCTGTGATATATGGAGGTAATTATGAAGAGAACACGCCATCAGCATATGATGAAGCTGATAAGCGAAAAAGATATAAAAACGCAGGAGCAGTTGACAGAGCTTTTGCGTGCAGACGGTTTTGCTGTTACACAAGCAACAGTTTCGAGAGATATAAAAGAGCTTGGTCTTGTAAAAACAACAGCTCAATTCGGTGGATATAAATATGCAGTTCAATCGATGCCGGAAATTGAGGACACATCTGAACAGCTTAATATATTCTCGAAAGCGGTAGTTAGTATTGACAGCGCACTTAATCAAGTGGTTATCAAAACCTATGCAGGCATGGCGCAAGCTGTTGCGGCATCACTTGACCGTATGATGAGCAACGAGATAGTAGGCTCTATTGCAGGTGATGATACTGTGCTCTTGATTGTAAGAACAGAAGAAACCGCAATGTTAACTGTGTCAAGACTCAAGAAGATGTTTTATAAGAGGAGATAGTAGAAATGCTTATCAGTCTTGAAATAAACAATATTGCACTAATTGACCGTGTCAGAATTGATGCCAAAGAAGCGATGACAGTTCTGACCGGTGAAACGGGTGCAGGTAAGTCGATAATTATTGACTCGGTGAATCTGATACTTGGAGCAAGAGCTAATAAAGGTCTTATCCGTTATGGCGAAGATAAAGCTCGGGTTCAGGCACTTTTTTCTGTGTCAGAAAGTGTGGAAAAGAAGCTTTTTGAGCTTGGAATAGAAGTTGAAGACGGTATGGTTGCAGTTTTGAGGGATATAACATCTGATGGCAGGAGCATCTGCCGTATTAACGGTATGATTGTAACGCAGAATATCTTAAGAGATGCGGCTGAGCTGTTGGTAAATATTCACGGACAGCAGGATAATCAGTCTTTGCTTAATCCGAAATTCCATTTATCATATCTTGACGGTTTTGCCGGGAATTATAAAGAGTTGGATGAATATACAAAGCAGTATAATATTTGCAGGGAATTGAAGGCACGTCTTGACCGCCTGAACACAAATGAGAAGGAAAGGGCAGAGCGGATTGACCTTTTAAGATACCAGACAGAGGAAATATCATCTGCCGGTCTTTCGGATGGTGAAAAGGAACAGCTACTTGAAGAACGTGTAATCATACAAAATGCTGAAGAGATAAACGAGGCTGTTGCAGAGGCTAAAGAGTATCTGTATGATGGCGAAGAAGTAAATGCATATGATTTGGTTTCGCGTGCGGCAAATGCGATTTCAAGGCTTAGTGATATTGAAAGTGCCGCGAAGGTTGCTGAAAAGATTTTTGAAATTAAATACGAAATAGAGGATGTAGCCAGTGAGGTTCGCTCTTTAGCTGACGGCGTGGAGTTTTCAAGAGCAAGACTTGATGAGATAGAAGACAGAATTGACCTTATTGGAAAGCTTGAGAAAAAATATGGCGGTAGTGAAAGTGCTGTTTTGGAGTATCTTGAAGCGGCAGAAAAGGAGCTTATGGAACTTGATATTGGTGAAGAAGCTGGTGAAAAACTGGCGATTGAGTACAATAAAGCAACAGAAAAGCTTGCGGAGCTTGCAAAGAATCTTACTGAAACAAGAAAATGTGCAGGGAAAAAGCTTTCTGCTGAAATAGAAAAATCGCTATCCGAGCTTGATATGCCCGGCACACGTTTTGTTGTTGATGTTAAAAATGCTGAGTTTACAAAAACCGGTGCTGATGTCATTGAGTTTTTAATTTGTCCTAATGTTGGAGAGGAGCTAAAGCCACTTGCAAAATTTGCATCCGGCGGTGAGCTTTCGAGAGTTATGCTTGCAATGAAGTCGATACTTGCTGATGCAGACGATGCTGAAACTTTGATATTTGACGAAATTGACACAGGAGTGTCAGGCTCTGCAGCACAAAAGATTGCAAAAAAGCTTAGCTCGCTTGGTAAGAAAAAGCAGGTTATATGTGTCAGCCATCAACCGCAGTTGGCAGTTTCGGCATCTACACATCTGTATATCAAGAAGAATTCAAATGGCGAAAGAACTACGACAACTGTAAAAGAGCTTGACTATAATGAAAGAATAAGAGAAGTTGCGCGCATAATTGATGGTAATAATCCAAGTGATGCGGCACTTGCTCATGCAAAGGCGATGATAGACAATGCGTAAAACGGGAATTGTTAAAACTGTTGGCGAAATTACTGAGGTAGCGATTATAAGGGAATCTGCTTGCGGCGAAAACTGTGCTAACTGTAAAGGCGGTTGTACTCCGAGTGAAACTGTTATTATAGCAGAAAACGAACTTGGTGCAGAGGTCGGGGATAGAGTTGTACTCGAAATTCAGGATAAGAATGCAATTACTGCTGCTTTTATAGCATACATTATACCCCTTGTTGTTCTGCTTATTGCAAGCGGAGTAATTTCATATATGGGTTATGGCGACGGGATGGCGGCTTTGTGCGGTCTTGGTGCGATGGCGGTATGCCTGCTTGCCAATAAACGTATTACAGCAATGAAGGCTGATAAATTCAAGGTCAGGATAGTTGATGTTTTAAGCTAAAAAAATTGTCGAAATTTGTAGTTCGATTGGCAAAATATGTTATTCATGTAGATTGACACACACTTTTTGCAATGCTAAAATTACATATATAATGACTATACTGGGGGATTGTACATATGACAACAAATACAGTTACAAAAGGCGGTGTCGACATAGAGGTTAGCTATGTCGGACTGAAGCTCAACAATAAAACAGATGCGGATATACTGTCAGCAATTGGTGGCGTTGACACCAGACATAGTGAGCTAAAGCGTCTTATCAGAATTGGTATTGAAGAAGACAGAAAGAAAGTTTGATACTGCACAATTGAAAGGGGACATAAAATTGAAGAGTAAAGGCAATTTGTTGAAGCTGTTTTTGACTTTCTTTAAGATTGGAGCATTTACATTTGGCGGCGGTTACGCCATGATTCCGCTTATCCAGAGGGAAACGGTTGAAACACGAAAATGGATTTCGGACGAGGATATACTCGAAATTGTTGCAATAGCAGAATCAACGCCGGGGCCGATTGCCATAAACTCTGCTACTTTTGTTGGCTATAAGGTGGCAGGTGTACTGGGTGCGGCTTGCGCGACATTTGGTACGGTATTACCTGCATTTGTTATAATTATGATAATATCCTCTATCTTGAGGGAGTTTGGAGATATAAAGGCTGTACAGTATGCCTTTGATGGAATAAGAGCAGGAGTGCTTGCTCTGTTGGTTAAGGCATGGTGGAATATGTACAAAAAATCACCTAAGGATTCAATATCTTATGCAATAGCAATTCTTTCATTTGTTGCGGTTTGTGTATTTGATATAAATGTTCTATATGTAATTATTGTGTGTGCAATAACAGGACTTTGCTCCTCGCTTATTAAAGGTAAAGGCAGAAAGGAGAGCGAGAGCAAATGACAATTTATTTGATTATATTTCTGACATTTTTTAAGATTGGACTTTTTACCTTTGGCGGTGGATACGCAATGCTGCCTCTTATTCAGGAGGAAGTATTAACGAGAGGTTGGGTTGAAAATGCTGACCTTATTAACTTTATCGCAGTAAGCGAGAGTACTCCCGGACCGTTTGCTATTAATATGGCGACTTACATCGGTAATACGATGGGTGGCTTTTTAGGTGCTTTATCTGCAACACTTGGAGTTGTAACACCTTCGTTTGTAGTAATTCTATTTGTTGCAAATGTCTTTGAGAAGTTTAAGACAAATAAAATTGTGAGCGGTTGTATGACAGGCTTAAAACCTGCAGTAATCGGATTGATTGGCGCTGCGGTGATATCTGTTGCTGAAACGGTTTTTGTGGCAGGAAAGGAATATGGCGCAATTTTTGCTGATGCGCGGTTCTATATTTCCGCGGCAATATTTGCTGTGATGACAGTTCTTGCTTTCAAGAAGGTGCATCCGATTGTGATAATAATTATATCCGCAGTAATCGGTATAGTAAGTGGATATTTAATATGATTTTGACGGAGGGACGTAAGTTCCTCCTTTTGATTTGCAGCATATTATATAACGGAGGTGATATAATATGGCATATGACAGAGAGGCGGCTGCAAGTTATGCAAGACGCTGGGCATTTAGCTTCAATCCTGAATTTTATAATTTTAGCGACATTGGCGGCGACTGTACAAATTTTGCATCGCAGTGTCTGTTAGCAGGAGGTCTTGAAATGAATTTTACTCCTGTTTTTGGATGGTACTACATTAGTGTTAATAACAGAACGCCCTCATGGACGGGAGTAAATGAGCTGTATAATTTTCTTATAAGTAATCGTGGAGTAGGTCCGAAAGCGGTAGAAGTGGGTTTACCTGATGTACAGCTTGCTGATCTGATACAGCTTGAGCTTTACGGTGATGACAGCTTTGACCATACTCCTGTTGTTGTAGACGTTGGTATGGGAACACCTGATACTGTGCTTGTAGCGGCACACACTAATGCCGCATACAGAAGACCACTTTCAACTTATAATTATAGAAATCTCAGGTGTCTGCATATTTATGACTAAGAAGAAAAAACAAGGGAACCCCCCTTGTTTTTTCTTATTATCTTGGCATACCGAGTACACCGCCTAACATTCCTGATACGGTAGCAGTTAACAGAATTATGAGCATATGTGTATTCAATTGAAGGCTGTTGTTTAAGACAGCTGATATCATACACAAGAATATGTAAAAGATTATACTAATCGTTCCTCCGGTCAAAAGTCCTTTGGTTTCCATAACCTTTGCGCCTGTATATCCGCCCGCCATACCGGATAGAACTATGATGAAGAACAGTATTGCTGTTATTGCTTTATCCGGTATATCCATATAGAAAATACATGCTGACAGCAGTAATGACAGTAAAAGTGCTAAAATATCTGACAGGAGAGAACACTTCAAAATTACCGAAAATCTTTTTTGCATACACATCACCTTATATCTTTTTTAACATTTTATGCGTGGGTATGCTTTTATATTACATCAGTAAATAAAAGGAGATGTTAAAAACAAAGTTTTAACATCTCTATATATCAGACGGTCAGGATACCGTTTTCGGACTCAATAAGAAGCGCAATTTCTTCTTCTCTACCATTTTGGGCATTTATATATATTAGAAAGTTTTTTCCGTTGGAGGTCCCGTGAAATTCATAGCACAGAACCTCACGTTTGCTGTCCTTTGGAATAAGTGCCAGCCTTGCAGAATCAATATCAAGGTGCTTTGAAACATAATTTCGTGCTTCTTGTCTTGTAAGCTTTGGAATAAGGCTACCTCTTAGTGTGTGATTCATAATATAACCATTAGTTTCAAGTCCTATTACTTCACCGTTGTCGAGCGCGACTTTTACTTTGATAAGGTCGGAATAGTGAACAACGTCGTTCTCCTGATATGCAAAATTGATTGTCGCACTACCGTCGGTTTTTTCGTAGTAGCTTTCTGTCATAGAATTGTAGCCGTGAGCTGTTAAAAATTCCTGCGCTTTTGCTGTTGCTTCGTTTACATCAAGAGTTGCTTCCCCTATATCACGATTGTCCATATAATAGAGAATCTGACCTCCTGTAGTTGTGATTGAAACGGTTTTTGTGTTATCGTTGGCAGAGAAGGTAAAGCAGTTGATTGCAGAATTCTCGCTTTTGCCTCCGTATGAGATAAAGCCGGTGTTCTTACCAAAAAAGTTATTTGCAATGATAGCAGCCTCCTCGGCTGATATTTCTTCCTTGCCATCAAGCATAGCAGGTGTACGGCTTTCTATATGCTCGGAAAATGGTCCGTCATATATAAGTGATGGGTATTCTCCAAACTCTTTTTCTATTGCTGAAAATCCATCATCACCATCTGCGTATGCTGTGGTTTCGGAAGGGGTGCTACTTTTTCCGAGTGTTACTGCACCACTATAAATATCCTGCTGTATAGAATTTAATGCTGCGGAAAGACTTTCGGCATAGGTTCCGAGAGTAGAAAAAGTCTGGTATTCTTCATCTGTCATTTTAGTGTCATACAGAGCATTCTGACTAAGATAAAAGCTATAATCGCCGACCTGTGATAAGAACTTTTCAGTCTTATCGAGCGAAATTTCTGAAACAGGAAGCTGTGAAAGACATTCTTTTGCCGCTGCAGACTGGCGTGAAAGCTCGGCTGAAATTGATGCAAAATGCTCCGGTGAGTTCACTAAAAGCCCTTTAGCAAGAAGGGAGTTGATATCATCAACATAGTCGCTGAGTTCAAATAATGCACGGTTATATGTGTTTGATACGCTGTTTTCAAGTGTATGTGCTCGGTTGTACTCGTAGCCGGCAAAGCAACTTACTCCAACAATCAGTACCGTTAATAACCAATATCCGTATTTTCTTCTCATATTTTCTCTCCTTTTATCGATTGTTTATGGTAGTTTGTCCGTATAATTCCTGTATTATGTATTAAAATCTCAAAATGTGGCAAAAATGCAAGCAGAAAAGGAGTTGTATATATGAAAAAAGTTTTTGTTGGTATTTTGCTTGTTACTGTTTTGTTATCGTTTGCTACTGTGTATGCAGAAATAGTAAATGAAATTATTTCCGCTGGTGTTATCAGGTTTCATATAATTGCTGCATCGGAGAGTGAGGAGGATAACAGAATAAAGCTTGATGTAAGAGATTATGTGTCAGAGCATATTAAGGATACAGAGCTTGTTGCATATTCACGAGAGTATGTTAAAGAATGTGAAAGGCTCGCAAATGTCAGGCTTGAAGAAACAGGTACAGGTTACAAAGCAAAAGCCACATTTGAAAAAGTGTATATACCCAAGAAAAGCTATAAGAACATTACTTTGCCATCTGGTAAATACAACGCAATAAGGCTTGTGCTTGGAAACGGAGAAGGGGAGAACTGGTGGTGTGTAGCATATCCGCCGTTGTGCTTTACTGAGGAGGTGGGCGGAATATTATCTCAAGATGGGGAAAAAAAGCTTAAAAACGAATTGCCAGAAGATATATATGGTATGATTTCGGGAGACTGCGAGTATAGATTCTTTATTGTAGATTTGATAGGTAACATAAGCAACAAATTGTCAGAATAATTATGAATATATAATTTACATTTTGCCGGAGTATATAAGCAGACATATTACTCCGGTATATTTGTCGAAAAATCTAAAAATAGATAAAAAACAATTGACAAACGAACAAATGTGTGGTATAATATACCCATAGCTTGAGAAAGCAACTTTTTTTAGAATCAATAGTTGCATAGTGCTACGACGCAAGCTTTGTTTCTTTTTTGCGCGCAAATAAAAAATTTTTTTTAGAATTTAAGTTGCGTAGTGCACCGAGTTCTCAAGTATGAAAGGAGATAATAATATATGTCAAGTACAAAAATTTCAGATTTGGTAAATCCTCTTGTTATGGCGGATATGATATCTGCAAAAATAACAAAGAAGCTTGTTGTAACACCGTTTGCAAAGGTTGATGATAGTTTGGTTGGTGTTGCCGGAGATACAATTGTTGTTCCGCAGTATGCTTATATTGGTGATGCTGAGGATATTGCAGAGGGTATCGAGGTTGGCACAACAAAGCTTGTTACAACAACTACAAACGCAACAATTAAAAAGGCTATGAAGGCAGTAGAGCTTACTGATGAAGCAGTTCTTTCAGGATACGGAAATCCTGTTGGTGAAACTAACAACCAGCTTGCACTCGCGATTGCGTCCAAAGTTGATAATGATGCGATGGATGCACTTTTGGAGGCACAGCTTGCGTATGAAGCGAATGGCATTATAAGCTATGACGGTATTGTAGATGCAATTGATGTCTTTGAAGAGGAAACAAATTCACCAAAGGTTATCTTTGTTCATCCTAAGCAGCTTACACAGCTTCGTCATGATGAAGATTTTATTTCTGCTGATAAATATAACGGTATGACAGTTATGACCGGTGAAGTTGGTATGATTGCAAATGCGAGAGTTGTACCGTCAAAGAAGGTTCCTCTTGTAGATGGCAAGTACATAAATCCCATTGTTCAACTTGAAAATGGTGAGGATGATGACGAAACGGCAGCGCTCACAGTATACTTAAAACGTGATACAAATGTCGAAACTGAACGTCAGACTCTTAAGAGAGTAACTGATATCTCTGTTGATAAATTCTATACGGTTGTTCTTTCAAATGCGGCTAAGGTCGTGCTTGGTAAGTTTAACCAGACAGCGAGTGCGTAACATATGACTGATTTTGAATACTACTGTGAGGAATATGGCGGTATTGAGCTTGCTGATGAAGAGGAATTTGAACGAATGGCTAAAAAGGCACGTTTGTTTATAAAGCATGTAACTTATACCGAACCTGATTTTGAAGATGATGATGTTCGCTCCTGTGTATGTGCATTAGCTGAAATCTATGCACAGAATAACACCGTTACATCAATAGTAAGAGAAAAGATTGACGGTTACGAGGCTGAGTATGAAGATGGCGCAAATGAAAAGATACTTATGCACACAGTAAAGCTGTACCTTCCGCCTGTAATGCTTTATAGAGGATTTTAATGGAGGTGCGGTTAAATGAAATATCAGCCGGTAACCGTATTTAAGAAAATGGATGATGATTGGAAAACTGTTACTTTTGATAAGGCGTATGTAAGACGTATCAGGGCGGTAAGCAAAGAAAATGGGGGAAGGTACGTAAGTGATGTTCTGAGCGTGAGAATATTTTCGCGTAGAGCTGCTTTAATAGAGCCTGAGGATAAAATTATTGAAGGAAGTGGCTATAATGCACCTCCTGACGATGCGCTTACTGTATCGGAGATTGCTGATAATTATTGTATCAAACACGGTCATTTTCGTGTAACTGCAATGTGAGAAACGGTTATGACAAAAGTAATCTTTACATTGAAAGCACCACAGAAAATAATAAGAGAACGAGGGTTGGGCGTACAACAAGAGGTTCAGAAATTGATAGACAGTGAGATACTGAGTAGATGCAAGCCGTATGTCCCAAAAAAGAGCGGTGCATTAATTGACAGTGGGAATAGTTCTACTAAAATCGGGTCTGGAATAGTAAGCTACAATATGCCTTATGCCGCATATCAATATTACGGTGTATCTAATAATGGGAAAAAGCTTAGATATACTGGTGCTCCGACCAGAGGCTCCTATTGGTTTGAAAGAATGAAAGCGGTAGATAAAGACACTATTTTGAGATTAGCAGCTGATAAAGCTGGTGCTACACCGCTTTTGTCAACTAACACCAAAGAGAATAACAAAAACAAAACAATAAGGGCAGATAGTCCCAAATCACAAGCTATCAAAACTGTATTTAATTGGCACACCCCTGCAGTTTTCGCGTTTTCTGACTGATGAAACGGAAAGGATTATATAATAAATATGATAAAGGAACTACACGAATTTTTTAAGACATGTCCGCTTTTGGAAGGCTCGAAGATAAATGTTGATTATCTCGAGAGTAAAAGCGGTGGATTTACAATAGAAGCGGTTCCGTGTGAACCGGTAATCAGAAGATACTATACCGGAGGAACTTTAAGACAGTATTGCTTTGTTTTAGCACTACGTCGCCCGTATACAGGAAGTGTTGCTGAAAATCTCAAAAATGAACAGCTTTGCGAAGAACTCGCAGACTGGGTAGAAGAATGCAGCAGCAACGGAAATCTGCCGAAGCTTAGTAAAGGTGCTTCGGCGCAGGAGCTAACAGTTACATCAGGAGGATATCTCTTCGATGAAGCAACCAATCATGCACGTTATCAGATAGGATTTCGTCTTATCTACACCAAAATATGAAAGGATATGGTCTAATAATGGATAAAATTTTGAAGCGCAGTGATAAGCTTGCGTTTTATGAAATAGACGGTACATATAAACGTATGCGCGGTTTTACAGATTTTTCTGTGAGCAAGAACCCGACAGCTTATACAAGAAAGTATGTAGATGAACAGAGTGAAAGAAACGATGTTGTAGGATATAACCCTTCAATTACTTTTGCATTCGATAGATTTTCTGACGATGCAGTACACAGTGATATGGTTTCTATTGCAGATACTGAAGCTGTTGGTGCGGATGCGGTAAGAAGTATTGTGATAGTTGATATAACAAAAGAAACAGAAAATGGTTATTTTGCTCAGAAACGTGATTTTGCAGTAATTCCCGACTCGGAGGGTAATGACAGCGATACATACACATATTCCGGCAGCCTCAAGGCAAACGGTGCTATTGTTACCGGTTACGCACAAACAAGTGATAATTGGCAGACGGTAACATTTGCTGAGGAATGAGAATTATAGGACACGAGCCGCCACATGGTGTCATTGGCAGTGGTATTTACTATCCAGTCAGGACAGATTTTGGAGTGTGGCTTGAATTTGCCAGAATAATAGAAGAAGATACCGGAGCGCGCGCCGCAATGCGCGCGCTCAAGCTTTGTTATAAGGACAAAATACCGCAGAGCCCGAGTGAAGCTATATCGCTCTTGTGCCGATTTTTTGTCGGAGGTGCTGAAAATGAGAGAAGTGATGGAGCAAGTTCGGAGCAGTTGATATCGTTTTCTATGGATGAGGAGTTGATATACGCATCCTTTCTTTCGGAATACGGAATAGATTTATCAAAAGCAAAACTGCATTGGTGGCATTTTCTGGCACTGATTAAAAATCTTGGACCTGACACAGCACTAATGAGAGTTGTAAGAGTAAGAGCTACAAAGCCATCGGATATAAGGGACACTAAAAGCAGAAGGATGCTGCTCAGACAAAAACGCATATATTCTCTTGGCAGAAGCAACGAGAATGTTGCAGATGCAATATCGGAGCTTTTCGCGGTAGAACAGGAGGTGGATTAAATGGCAGATGGGTCAATAGTTTTTGATACAGAACTTAATACTGACGGACTAAACGAAGGCTTAAGTAATCTTGCACAAAGCACAAAAGGCGAAATGAAGTCAGTTTCTGATGAGGTAAATAACGAGCTAACCCGCTCTCTTACAGAGGCAGCAAATAATATAAATACTCGTGTGAATTCTGTTTATGCAAATGCATTGTTAGCATCCAGAAACTACGGCAGTGAATCGGAAAAGATTACTGAAAAGAAAGGCATGAGCGAAAAGGCATATGCAAAGCTCGTTAAAAGTAATCTCGAGCAAATTGAACAGATGAGAAAAGAGGAGCTTGAGGCTCTTGAGCTTACATATGAATTGGGTATTATATCCACACAAGAATACTTTGCAGGTCTTGAAAACTACCGTAACAGGTATTTTGCTAACGGTTCGGTAGAGTGGATGAAATATACTGCAGAGATATTAAAGCATAATAAAAAGCTTGCAGAAGAGCAACAGAAAGCTCTCAGTACGGCAGCAGAGAATACCGCAGAGGAAATAGGTGAAATATTTGAGAAGATAGGAGAAAAAAGAGAGAAGCTTTCCGAAAAGCTTTCTTCTTATGGCGGTATCAGCAATACAAACAGAATTATTGGTGATGATATTGATATAAAATATACATCGCTATCCGATATTGATGAGCATAATGAGAAGCTGGAAGAATATTTACAGCTTATGACTAATGCGAAAAGCAGGATAGATAATTATTGGCGAACCGACACCGGAGACAGAGAGATAGATGAAAAGAATGCAAAGCTACGCAATGATTACTTTTCCCAAATGCGTGATATGTCAGTAGATGAGGCGACAGATTTTGCGAGAGCTTTATCTGGAACAGGAGATGAAAAGCTGTTCGAACATCTTGAGGCGTATGAAGAAAGGGAGGCACTTGCTGAAAGAATATCAAATCTCTTATACTCTGGTGATGTTGCAGATGCTGCTCAAAATGCTGCTCAAAATCTTGGCGTTGACTTTACAGCTGCGCTTGCAGAAGAGATTGATTCGCTTTCTGGTAAGTTTTTCTCAAGCGGTGAGAGTGCATGTGAAAGTTTCGGCGAAGGTTTTATGGCAGAGCTTGGAAATGTTATGGTGGAGCTGTCAAAGGCAATTGCTGACGGTGTAAGCGGACTGGGTTACGATAGTATTTTGAACGGTTCTGCGTCTAATGTAGAGAATAACACGAGCTATAATATCTATAACTCTGCATCGCCTGAGGAAACGATAAGGCTTTTGAGAGACCGTGAAGAACTTAAGAGGCTTATGATAGAATAGGAGGGAGGAGTTTATGAAGATAACGTTAGAAAATAAATACGGAAGCATAAGAATGTCCGGCGGTGGTGATGAAAATGTGAGGATTTGCAGTGTAACCGGTCTTGGAATTCCAGCATATGAGAGACGGTGCTATTCATCATATGATTTTGACGGAGTTGTTGAAAGTGTCAGACGAGTACCTTCGCGTACAATTTCTGTAGGCGGAGATATTATTGGCGGAAGAGAAGTCTATTCTAAAATGCTCAAAATCCTCTCCTATCCGTGCGAAATGATAATTGAGGATAAAGATTTGAGACGTATGATACACATATCGTCTTGTGAAATGGACTTTGTCAAAAAGGGGAGTATTTATACAAGATTTGCACTGAATATGTCATGCGATGATCCTTATTTTTATGATTGCGAAGATACAGTAGCAGGGCTCTACTCTCGCAAAAAGCTTATATCCAAGGATACAGTTTTGCCGGCAATGTTTTCTTCAAGAGTATCATGCGCAAGCATAAAGATTTTGAGTGAGAGGATTGTAGAGCCTGTAATTACGATATTGGGAAAGCGCAACAGTGATAATGATGAAGGCAGAATTGAGATAAAGAATGCTGTAACCGGTGCTGTCTTCACCCTTGACTACGTACCGGAGGATGACGAGATTGTTACGATAGATGTGATGAACAGAACAATAACGTCGGATATAAAAGGAAATATAATCAACTGTATATCTGACGACAGTTACACATCTGACCTTGTCATTGATGAACGTGGGGCAGAATTTACTACAACAGGCTATGGCGCAACTGGCGATATTACGGCGACACTCATCTATAAAAACAAATACCTTGAGGCGATGGTATGACAGATAATGAAATGAAGCTTATATCGTATCTTGCAAGGGATGGAATGAGTCTTGATAAAATCAGAAAGACTCTCGGAATAAAAAGGTCAAAATGGAGCAGATTTCTTAAAGAAAATCCAGAGGAGAAACGTAGGCTTGAGCTTTTAAGACACACAACCGATTACGCTGTTGAGGATGCACTGTTAAAGCGTGCGCTCGGATATACATTTGAGGAACATAGAGAAACAGAAAAGCCTAACGGAACAGAGCAGGTAACAACGCATAAGGAAGTTCCGCCTGATGTAAGAGCGGCTGTTTTGTGGTTAAAATGCAGGCGTAGTGATATGTGGGATGAAAAACACAGCGAAGCTGAAAATAACGATATAAGCGGAATAATTGAAGAACTGGATAAAGAGGCGGAAAATGAAGATGAGTAAAAAACAGCGTGAATTCTGGAATACTGCCAATTCACGCTGGAATATAAAAGAAGGTGCCACAAGAAGCGGAAAAACATATCTTGACTATTACTGGATTGCAAAACGTATTTCAAAAGCTCGCGGAGAAGGTCTTATAGTTTTAATAGGTAATACACGTTCTACTCTTGAGAGAAACATACTTACTCCGATGCGAAATATCTGGGGCGAAAAGCAAGTAGGAAATATAAAAGGAAACGGAACGGTGGAACTGTTCGGGAAAAGATGTTTTGCAATAGGTGCCGACAGAGCAAGCCAAAAGGACAAGCTTCAGGGAACAGGAATAGAATATTGTTACGGTGATGAGATTACGACATGGAATAAGGAAGTCTTTGAGATGCTTAAGTCAAGACTTGATAAGCCACATTCCTGTTTTGACGGTACGTGTAATCCGGATGGTCCAAACCACTGGCTATTGGAATTTATGCAAAGCGATGCTGATATATACCGCCAGAGTTATACGATATATGATAATCCGTTTCTTAGTAAAGAGTTTATATCCAATCTTGAAAAGGAATATAGCGGAAGTGTGTATTTTGACCGTTATATCCTTGGTAAGTGGACAAGAGCAGAGGGGCTTGTCTATCCAATGTTTTCAAAAGAAAGGCACTTAATTGATGATGCACCGTCAGGTGATTATTATATATCGGTCGATTACGGAACTGTAAATCCGACATCAATGGGACTCTGGTCGGTATCAGGAGGCGTAGGGTATCGTGTTAAAGAATATTATCATGATAGCAGAAAGACGGGGAAACAGCTTACAGATGAAGAATACTATGATAAGCTTGTGAGTCTGGCAGAAGGATATCCTGTAAGATATATTGTTGTTGACCCATCTGCTGCCAGCTTTATAACTCTTATAAAACGCAGAGGACGTTTTTCGGTTATGAAAGCAAAAAACTCGGTTACTGATGGAATCAGGTATACTGCAGGATTAATTAACTCGGACAGAATTAAAATTAACAGAAACTGCAGGGACAGTATAAGGGAATTTGGAGAATATAGTTGGGACGATAGTGCTGCTTCAGATACCGTAATTAAGGAGAATGACCATGCTATGGATGATATAAGATATTTTTGTACGACCGTAATGAAAAGGTATTATGATTGAAAGGATTGATTACGTTGAAATTGTTTAGAAAAAGCTGTCCTGTACCCGAAAAAGTAGAAGTAAAGCAAACAAGCTGGCGTGAAATGTACGAAAATGGCGGAAGATTAAGACTTGCTGCAGCGATTTCAGCTGAGGTTTCAAGACTTGTAACTCTTGAAATGCAGAGTAGAATTTATGGCTCACCAAGAGCTGATATACTTGATTGTGCTTATCGTGAGGTTATCAGCAACGCCAGAAGCTTTTGTGAACTGGCATGTGCGCTGGGTGGTGTTGTACTAAAACCTTACGTTGAAGGTGATGAGGTAAAGACTGCAATAATTACGGCTGACTCCTTTGAGGTTACTGCTTCTAAACCGGATGGTACTATATTGGGCGCAAAGTTCTATGAACGGCTAAAAAAAGATAAAGAGGTATATGTAAAATGTGAAGAGCATTTGTTAGTGCAGGACAGATACTTTATCACAAATAAAGCATATACCGAAACACATGGTGAATTGAAAGAAATACCATTGACAGATGTAGCGGAGTGGGCGGATTTTGAGTCTGAGGTAGTAATTAGCAATGTTAAAGCACCTCTCTTTTCATATTTCAGGATGCCTTCTCCGTCTACTGATGATATTACATCTCCATTTGGTGCACCGATATATTCACGTGCAGTAGAGTTGATTGAAGATGCAAATAAACAATATGAAAGACTCTTGTGGGAATACGAAAGCGGTGAACGCGCACTGTATGTTGATGAAACAGCAGTAAGACGTGGTGCAAGATGTGAAGCAGTTGTGCCGGACAAGAGATTGTACCGTATGCTTTCGACAGGTAATGATGAGCTGTTTGAAGACTGGACACCTGATATTCGTGATGAAGAAATTATAAACGGGCTTGAACGTATTCTGCAAAGAATAGAATTTAACTGCGGTCTGGCATATGGAACACTCTCTGACCCACAATCGGTAGAAAAGACAGCAGAAGAGATAAGAGCATCAAAACAGAGAAGTTATGCCACAGTTTCCGAAATACAGACTGCGCTTAAGTCTGCTTTGTCCGGATGGGTAATGGCAGCAAATGTTTTGTGCGATGTCTACGGTATTGCACAAAAGGGAGAATATGAAATTGATTTTTGCTTTGATGACAGCATAGTAGCAGACAGAACGACAGAGTTTTCTGAAAGAATGCAGTTATTAAATGCAGGAGTTATTAGTGCGGAAGAAATGAGAAAATGGTATCTTGGAGAAGGAGCTGAAAATAATGAATGAAGAATTTTTGACAGGATTAGGGCTTGATAAGGAAACAAGCGATATGATTTTACAAAAATATGATAGCGAAAGGCTTGAAGAAGGAATTCTTAAAGAACTTGGAAATGCGGGTGTGGCTGATGTTGTGGCTGCGAGAACTATGCTCGATTGCGAAGGCTTGAACATGGACAATCTTTCTCAAAGAGTTAAGACACTAAAAGAAGAACATCCGGCTCTCTTCAAAACAGCAATACCAAGAATTGTTTCATCTGCAGAAACAAAAAGCACACTTGAGAAAAAGGATTTTGACAGGATGACTTATCGGGAAAGACTTGAGCTATTCAAGAAAAATCCGGATAAATACAAGAAGCTGGTGGAATAAATGATTCGTGTTTATGATTTTGATTTCAATTTGCTTGCTGAGACAAAACGCTGTCTGTCAAGTGAATGGGAGCTGAAGTATAACGGTATAGGAACGTATGAGGGATGCTACTCGATAAACACCGATATTGCGTCAATATTTGCTGAACACAAATATCTCATAATTACAGAAGATGATAGGCAGGCAGTATGTATAGGGAAGCATATTTCTGATAATCTGAGGGTTTACGGTAGGACACCGGAATGGCTTTTTAGCAAAAGAGTTGTTTTGCCGTTTAAGACAAGTGAGATATTTGGCGACTGCTATACAGACCCTGAAACACTTATTCTGTATCTTTTGTCAAACACCTATAAAACACCGTATATAGTTGGAGAGGACGGAGTTATATCATCAGAAATAAACAAAAAGGCTATATGTGAAAATATAATACTGCCTGAAAAGGTTGGCGCTGAATCTTTGAATAGACATTTCTGGAGAAATAGTGCTAAACCCTTGTCGGAGGTTATTATTGACCTTTGTGATATTATGGGATGCGGTTTTTCTCTGAAAGCTGACTTTGCAGCAAAATGCTGGAGATTCAACCTGGAGTTTGGAAGAGAACAGAATCTTATCATATCAAAAAGTCTGAAAAATGCTTATGATATGACACTTAAAGAGAGTGTTCAGGACGCGACAGAGGGTGGATATTTTGAAATATTTGATTCAGATAAAGGAGAAAATACATATGGCTATATTTATAAAGAGAGTCAGGAAAGTGGAATTCTTTATTGGGAAAAGGTTCTTGCATCTGCTTCAGGACAGTCGGAGGCGGAAAAGCTACTGAAAAAAGCAGAAGAAGAGTATAAATTAAACTGTGAGCTATTAGGTGTTTCGTACGGTAAAGATTATAACATGGGTGATGTTTTAAGAGTGCAATTTGAAGCAGGGTCATTCAGAAAAACACTTAAAAGACGAGTTGTGGGTGTAAGCATAATATCTTCTCCAAAGGAAAGAAGTATAAAGCCTTCTTTTGCAGAAATCTGAAATATAACCAAATAAAAGAGTAATTCCAAAATAACAAAAATATCAGAGTTCGCGGATGAAATTATATTGCGGACGGAAAGGATTGATTAAATGAGCTATAAGTGTAGCTTTCTCGATAACGAGGTTTATGGTGCAGAAGATGTTTCCGGTGCGTTTTCTAAGCTGATATCTGGAGGAGTGTTGCTGTATCCTGAAACTGATACGGTTGCACAGTCAATGAATGAGCTGAATTCCGAAGTGGTTAGCGGTGGTGTTGCAGCATATGACAATCTTGATGTACATATTACAGAAACCGGTGCAATAGTTGAGAAAGGTGTTGCTTTCTTTGAAAGTGGAGTTTGCGTGGAAGTGGATAGTGATGGCGCTGCGATTGACTTTGAGGACGGAAAATCGGTGTACATTTACTTTGCGTATTATCCTGAATTAAATAGCGTGGTTCTAAAAGCAACAGAGGAGTTGCCTGAGGGTGATATTGTTGCACTTGCACACATAAACAATGAGAAAATAATAACGGATATGCGTAGCTATGCAACAGCAAAGGTTGCAATCAATACTGCAAATACATATCATGATTTTACTGTACATCATACAAAAT
The DNA here is from genome assembly GCA_018384175.1 of Eubacteriales bacterium. Classification (GTDB taxonomy): domain Bacteria; phylum Bacillota; class Clostridia; order UBA1381; family UBA1381; genus HGM11525. The sequence continues at coordinate 7,318 of JAHAZB010000010.1, read as the reverse complement.
GGAGTAGTAACATTACAAATGTGATGGAAGGGTCGCGTACTGTCTACAAAATACCTCATAATGGATTCAGATATCTTCTGTTAAAAGATGCGAATTTGAATGGAATACCCTATATGCCTAAGGAACACATTATTGATTTAAGTATAGAAGGGGAACAGAGCATATACCTTAATACATCCGGAATATCAACTATGATGTATGTGGAGAGGAATGGTACCGATTTGACAATAACATCAGTTCGCTCAAACACAATGTCAGAACACTACCTCTATTTGACACTTGTATAAAGGAGGCGATGTAAAACATATGAAAACAACAATATTAGCAATTGCAGGAACGGTGGGCAGTTATATATCATATATTATTGGCGGTTGGGACAGTGCTATGACAACGCTTGCAATTTGTATGGTAATTGACTACATAACAGGTTTTGCGGTTGCTGCGGTATTTCATAAATCACCAAAATCGGCAAATGGTGCATTGGAAAGTCGGGTTGGATTTAAGGGACTGTGCAGGAAATGTACGGTACTGTTGATGGTGCTGATTGCAAACAGACTTGATATGGCTCTTGGGGTATGCTTTATAAAAGACGGAGTTGTTACGGCGTATGTTCTTAACGATTGTGTATCTATTATAGAGAATGTCGGACTTATGGGAGTGCCAATGCCGGGTGTGCTGATGAATGCGATTGATATGCTAAGAGGCGAAAAAGATGAGCAAGGTATACAAAAGTATTGACGAACTGACCGCAAACGCACAGCTTGCGTGCAGAACATTTCTTGCAGAATGTGAGAAGTGTGGACTAAAAGTAAGAATAACCGAGACTTATCGCTCGCAGAAAAGGCAGAACGAATTGTATGCACAGGGAAGAACAACGCCAGGGGAAAAGGTTACATGGACACTTAACAGCAGACACACCGGTCGCAGAGCATGGGATATATGTCAGACTATTAAAGGACGAGAATATGATAATTCGAATGGCTTTTTCGATAAATGCGGCGCTGTTGCTAAGAAACTTGGGATAATTTGGGGCGGTACGTGGAAAACACCCGACCGCCCACATTTTGAAGTGTCAAAAAGCTGGACGTTGCCGAATGGCTACAAAGGAGAGGAGCATGATATGGAAGAAATGAAAAAGCTACAAGAGAAGGTAGCAATTCTTGAGAAACGGGTAACAGAACTTGAAGAAGAAACTGCTGTGTACAACTACATAGACGAGAATATGCCTGGTTGGATGAAAGAGATTACAGTCTGGGCACGTGATAATGGGGTGATTACAGGAACAGGAAATGGCTGGGGTATGACAAAAACCAAGGCAGAAACTCTTGTTATGATAAAAAATGCACATAAAAAACTGAATTAACTCTTGAATTACCTTAAAGCAGGGAGTATAATAATTATATTATCACTCTCTGCTTTTTTTTGTACGAGAATAGGAATGGTGGAATATAAATGGTAAATAATACGACATCGGCGGTAAAGGCGCTTGAAATTGATGGCTACTATGTATGGGACTGCTCTGTTATAAAGGCGAAAGGAAGGACAAGCATGTGGAAGCCCCATTTTTGTGGTATGATACAAGTAAGGATAAGTTCTGTATGATTGCAAAGGATGACCCTAAAAACGGTACTAAAGGAATAACAGACGAATGGGGAGCGGGATTTTATGCGGAAAGTGATGACTGCATAAACTTTACAATTGGTGATAACCCAAAGGTGTATTCAAGAGTGATAAAGTGGCAGGATGGAAGAGAGGCTTTGCAGGGTAATCTTGAAAGACCATCATTACTTTTTGATGAAACAGGTAATCCGACTCATATATTCTGTGCAACCGGCGAGGCAGACAGGCCTTATGAATTGAAAAAACGGAACATCAATAATCTGTATGAAGCTTACACGATAAGGAAGAATTGTATATGGCACATATCTTAGAACATGCGATAGCGGATAGTATAAAAATTATACCTCTGATATTTGTTATTTATCTTGTTATAGAATATTTTGAACATAAGAATAATACATGGCTCAGCCATAAGCTTATGAAGACAAAACGCTTTGGTGCGGTGTGGGGAGCAGTGCTTGGCAGTATACCACAATGCGGATTTTCTGTAATTGCAGCGGATATGTATTCGAAAAGACATATCACACTCGGAACGCTTGTTGCAATATTTGTCGCAACAAGCGATGAGGCTGTTCCGATTATACTATCCTATCCTGAAAAGGCATATCTTGTAACGGCGGTAATTGCGGTAAAAATTGTAATTGCTGTAATATGCGGTTTGCTGATAGATGCTTTTTATAATAGTAAGAAATCTGTAAATGTCTGCAGAGAGGAACACCATCACGAGCACTTCCACGGCAATTGTGAAAGCTGTGATGATGGTATAGTAAAATCAGCAATTAAGCATACTGTAAAGATTTTTCTTTTTGTTCTTATTGCGACATTGCTGATAACAATGCTGATAGAGTGGATTGGTGAAGACAGACTTTCGGTTTACCTCCTGAATGGTTCTGTATTCCAACCATTTGTGTCAGCACTTGTAGGATTGATACCGAATTGTGCTGCATCCGTTGTGCTTACACAAAGCTATCTGACTGGTACGATATCTTTCGGCTCACTTATTGCAGGACTTTCGTCAGGTGCAGGAGTCGGAATACTGCTTCTTGTAAAAAGAAATAAGAACATAAAAGAAAGTATAGGAATTATTCTGCTTCTTTACCTGATAGGTAGTATAAGTGGGGTTTTGCTGCAGATGATTGCTTGAATTAAAGTCGCTTTAATAAGCGGCTTTTTTGATGATAGACGATAATTTCCGTTAGACAAGTGTTTTTTTGCACATTTTGGACGCATTGGAAGGGAAAAAATAATATTTGTAAATTTTTTTATTTTTTTTGAAATAATATATTGACAAGTCAGATAAATTCTGCTATAATAGCTTAGTCAGTCGATAAGAAATATGCGGGTGTAGTTCAATGGTAGGATCCCAGCCTTCCAAGCTGGTCGTGTGGGTTCGATTCCCATCACCCGCTCCAAATGTGTGCACCTGTAGCTCAGTCGGATAGAGCAACTGCCTTCTAAGCAGTGGGTCAGGAGTTCGAATCTCTTCAGGTGCGCCATTTATTTTTGGTGGATATAGTTCAGCTGGTTAGAGCGTCAGTTTGTGGCACTGAATGTCGTGGGTTCGAATCCCACTATCCACCCCACTTTTTTCTATACGGATAAGGACAAGGCCTGTTCACGTATGTAAACTTACAAATGATGGGATATAGCCAAGTCGGTAAGGCATCGGATTTTGATTCCGACATTCGTAGGTTCGAGTCCTGCTATCCCAGCCAGGACCATTAGCTCAGGCGGTAGAGCACTTGACTTTTAATCAAGTTGTCCGGGGTTCGAATCCCCGATGGTTCACCACATAATAATGGCTTAAACACTAGTGTTTGAGCCATTATTATTTTTTTGTGAAAACCATTCAGAAATTATCTTTCTAACCTTTTTCTAACCTATTTTATAGCATACCATTCAGAGTCTCTCCGAGTTTTCTTTTATGCTCAAGATTTATATGACCGTATATATTCATAGTTGTGCCTATATCTGCATGACCTAACCACTCAGAAATCTCTTTCATTTGCCAACCCTTTAATATTAGCATACTTGCGCATGAGTGTCTTAAATCGTGCCAGCGTATATGAGGTAAGTTATTTCTTTCCAGACACTTTTTGAGTTCGTGTGTAGGATAGCTCGGATAAAATGGTGTGCCGTCCTCTTTGACAAATATATATCCGTTTTCTTCATAACAGTTTCCAAACACTCTTCTCCACTTATCCTGCTCTGATTTCATTTCAAAAAGCATCTTTTTTATATCGTCCAAGAGAGGATATATTCGCATACTTGTTTTATTTTTAGTAGAATCCTTAGCAACAATACCCTTGTTCATCACCACTGTATGCCTTATTGTCAGAGTATTGTTATCAAAGTCAACCGCATCCCATTTTAACCCAATCAGTTCGGAGCGCCTTAAACCATATAGTACAGTAATATATATCATATTATGTATAGGCTTTCCCTCAGTAAGATCTAAAAGATGTTTACACTCTTCAGCGGTATAAAAACTTGCTACAGGCTGCGTCTTTACCTGTTTGGGCATCCTTGCATATTCACATGGGTTCTTAGTTAGCTTACCGTCATGGATAGCGTTTTTGAATACAAGGTTTAGAACTATGCTATGCAGTTTTATCGTACGGGATGACAAACCGCCCGGCTTATTATCAAGTCTACCCGATACAGATTTGTAATTGTAGTATTCCTCAATATCTCGTATCGTTACATCATGAAGCATAAGCTTTTTTGTCTCGAAATAAGGAATGATATGCTTCAAAGCATATTGCTCATATCCTGAATATGTTATAACATCTACTTGTTTATTTACAAATTCAAGCCATGTTTTGATATATTCTGTAAACTCTGTTTTATCAAACTCTTCAGGAGTGGTGTTGTACTTCATAGCGAACTCAGACATAGCCTTCTCTGCTTTTCTTTTATTTCCTCGAACAGCCTCTATTCCAAGACTATGCCATTTTACTTTCCCATTCACTTTGAACACTGCATAGTATTTATTTGATTTAATTTGTAGACTACCTTTTATCATATTTTTTTCTCCTTTCGTTAATGTTAGGTAGTCCGTCAACGATATTAGTATATCATTGACGGATAACCTTTTCAAGTATTCTTTGACAAATATTTAATTACCGACTTTTTAGGAATCTTATACGTTTTCCCTATTTTAACCGAACCTATCTCATTGTTTCTCAATAAAGAGTATGCCGTATTTTTGCCTATTCTCAAGACCTCACAAAGCTCGTCAACAGTTAGGATGTCATTATACTTATTAAACATCGTCATCACCACTTGAGAGGTATATTCTTGTTACATCATCTCTGTGATGCCCAAGTAACTCCGATACTATCTTTCGTGCCTTGTAATCGGAATAACCTTCACCTATGAATTTGTCATACTGTTCATGTGCATATGTATGCCTTAAACCGTGAAATGTAATTCTTCTGTCGGTAAAGCTTTTTCTGTGGTATACAATAAAGCATTGCAGTCTTTTCATTGCGAGGTGTGTTTTATCGTTTAGTCTCACAAATAACTTTTGTCCTATCGGAGTTGTGCTCAGAGCGTTCCTCAAAACAACGCGGATACTCTCGTTTATTGGAACATACCTTGTAAGACCGCCCTTGCCTTTTACATAAAGTCTACCTTCCTCCAAGGCTTTCCTTGCATCGTTGGTATCAATCCTGAAACATTCCTCCAAACGCAGTCCTGCATATCTTGCAAGAGTCATAATTGATACAAAGTCATTGTGGTTGTTATCAATAGCAATTCCTACAATGATGTTAAACTCACGGTTAGTCCATGTTCTGTCTACACCACCAAATGAACGTTTAGCCAGTTTAAGGCGTTTGTTAGAGGGTAATTCGTTTCTTGTATAAGGCATATTATCGTGGAAGAAACGTATTGCAGCAAGTTCAGTTTTTACTGTTGATGCAGCTAAACCTTTCTTTTGCATATATTCAAGATATGATAGTATATGCTTTTCAGAAATATTGGATAGCTTTTGCAGATGATATTTCTCAGCCAGAAATACCATAAATCTTTTGAACGCTTTTGCATAACGTTCTCGTGTTTTGAAGCTGCCGACTTTTATGTGTCTGAACAGTTTCTCAAATTGTGTTTCTAAATTCTTGTAAATTGTCATTTGAAGTCCTTTCTTTCAGCAATAGGCATAGATATAGCATGTGCATTGACAGAATGTTACCTCTTGGTTTCCCCGTTTGAATATCAAACAAACCGCATATCTGCAAGGAATTATTCCTGCAAAATCATTCCTGTCTCCCCTAAGTATAATTGTATTCACTTATGTTGACCTATTGTCCGGTTAGTAATATTCCCGCTCATTTTGGTTGGATAAAATCCTGCGGTTGCACCACTACCTGCTAAACTCAGGCGCTAAAAAGCCGATGCTGAAATATGCCATAAGCGGTGGCATATGTATAGTATTTTCACAGCCGCTACTGTGTTCGAGATACAGTCCTATCTCTACAGATTTTTGTAAGTCTACGCATATAAATCTGTTATAAACTCTGCGTTATTTCCAACCTCGTAATATATGAATATGTAATCTCTGTCCGTACACACTTACATAAGACAGTATGTAAATAGCCGATAGGACTATTTTGAGTAATTATCCTTTTTAGGCTCGTTTACCTCTTTAATTAAATTAGGGTAAAAAAAGAATGTAGATGTACCCTTTCGGATATCTTTCTACATTCTGATTTTCCTCTTAATTTAATAACCAATGAATCATATATTACCGTGAACCATTCAGAAATATATGATGTGTCCTCGTAAAAATGCTACAAGCATTTTTTGCTATAAACCTTTTATACTTGTTTCCTGCCTATGAAAACAAATATACATTACACCACCTCATAGATATGAATAACATCAATCATTTTCCATGTCTGAAACTACTAAAAAAGCAGATATTCTCACTTGTAATTCTCTGCTTCTTATTACCTTACAATACTGTGATATATAAAAATAGGCAGACCTGTCCCTCAAGTTTGGCCGAGATTCTGGCATAAAATCACCGAAGGAACCTAATCTGCACCATTTTAACCGTAACCGTTTTAACTGCACCATTTTTACGAACTCATCTTACCACAACAAATTGCCGCTTGCAATATGTGGAGTTGTTTTTTCGTTAAGTTTTTTATTTGTTTCCTGAAATTTTGCTAAAAACATCAATTATCTATTAAAAATCACTATAATATATTTGCTTTTTCTATCTTCAAAAGCAGATATTTTTTGTCATAACAAATAGGGTGGGAGTCTTTTCATCGTTTTTTGATAGTGAACATAAAATATACAAATATCAATTTATGTATATGTGAAATATTTACACCGTATGCGCAGTAGGTGTAGGTGGTGATTGTGCCATTTCGGTCTGTTTTGGTAAGCATTTTGCCGAGTTTATCATAGGTATAGCTTTCGCTTTGACCGAGTGCATCGGTGATGGAGGAGAGGTTGCCGTATGTGTCGTATGCGTATTCTGTTCTTGCTCCGCCTGTTACCATTGCACTTATTCTTCCTATGTTGTCATACTCATACTCTACCACACTGTCATTATCGCCGTTTTCGCCTGTTTGTGATAAGACGTTATTCATATTGTTGTATATGTACTCTGTGGTAAGGTAATCGTTTTCGTTTCGTTTAGTCATTTGTCTGATAAGACGGGAATCGTTATCGTAATATGATT
>JAHAZB010000005.1 GCA_018384175.1 Eubacteriales bacterium | reverse complement strand
CATCATTGACAATTGTACAAAAAAACATAAAAGAAATAAATTTTAATATCGACAAAAATCCTCTTTCATGGTATACTGTCATAGTTGTAAAATGGAGAGGTGGCCGAGTGGTCGAAGGCGCAGCATTGGAAATGCTGTAACGGGGTAACTCGTTCGAGAGTTCGAATCTCTTCCTCTCCTCCAAAAAACCGCGTATTTACTGGGAATACGCGGTTTTTCTTGTTTTTCAGGATAATTAGAATTTTCATGCGAAAACAGGAAAATTCTAAAAAAGTTCTAAAAAATTATCCATTAAAAATCTCATTGATTTTATCGCAGGTATTCTTCTTCATTTCAAAGTCAGACTTGTCCCTTTGATATAGACTCTCTCAAACCCGTTTTAACTGAACCATTTTTACAATGCCATTTTTCCATACTTTTTTCTTTTTTGCAAATGGGGTGGGAGTTTTTGCACAATGTTTTTATTTAAGTCCAATATCTTCAAAATGATTCTTTGTTTTTTGTGCATTTTCTGTACTAATTTCTTTTTGGATTTCCAGATACCTCATTCCGGAACCATCGAAAATTTTAACTATCAATCTTTTTATCCAATAATAAACAATTAACGGCGGACATTTTTTTATATTGGGGAACATATCCGCCATTGACTTGTAGTCAAGGAAAACAGCATTAAAATATTTAGTAATCGGGCTGGCTTTTTGTTCGTTTCGCATTGTCTTTGTTCTGCCATTATTTATCACATTACCGTAAAGGCCGCTCATCAGTACGTATGATGACATATCTTTAATTCTATCTTCGCACAAAGCGTCCTCAAACCAATAATCTGATAGTTTTAACAGATTATATGCAAATGCCTTCATTTCAAGCTTATCAAGCTCCGCATCAATATACAACCAGTCAAGTTTCGCCTTAAATTTTTTCAAATAAAGCCATATATCAATTACAGGTCTGACACCAACCCCCGCCGCACGATAATGCTTAGCAAAATGCGCAATTAAAAAAACAAAAAAGTCTTCATCGCTCATCTTATATCCGTAGTCGGACTCTTTTTTAGCAAAGCGCCACCCATCACCATAGTAATCATATATTTTAGTATGCGAATTACTTACCATCTGTACGTGCATTTCATAGCTAAACAATGGTTTTTTCTGATAGGTTACTTCATCATCACGCTCAAGCTTAAGATTTGTGTAACCACGTTCTGTCATAATTGTTTCAATTGCAGATAAATCTTCTGGTTTTACAAGAATATCTACATCACACATTGTCCTCATTTCAGGCAAAGGATAGTAGTCTTTCATTATAAATCCTTTAAGCAACATATATGATATCTTTTTTTCCTCAAAAATCCGGCATATTTCCTTTGTTTCATAGTCATATCCCATATATCTGGCAAAAGCTACTGAGCTATGCTGTGCAAATTTGTCAGCAATTTCTTTTGGGACAGTATCATCAATTGCATATGCTATCAGATTTGTCAAAGAATGGTACTCACTTAATGCATATAGCTTATCCCAATCAATATCCATTGACGCTATATTAACTTTTTCTCCACTAATGACAGCCTTTATGATTTTTAACATTTGGACTGCTGTTATATCATAATTCATTTCTTTCTCCACACCATTTTATTTACTACACCGGTATAGCTTTGAATAAGTTTTACCACTTTTGCTGATACATTTTCATCCACATAATTTGGTACAGGAATACCCAAGTCGCCGTTTTTATTCATTTCCACAGCCACATCAACAGCCTGCAACACCTGTTCTGTTGTAATTCCTGCCAGGATAAAATTGCCCTTGTCAAGAGCCTCAGGACGCTCTGTACTGGTTCTTATGCAAACTGCTGGAATTGGGCTTCCTATCGAGAGGAAGAAGCTTGATTCCTCAGGCAGTGTTCCGCTGTCTGAAACAACCGCAAATGCGTTCATTTGCAGATTATTGTAGTCATGGAATCCAAGAGGTTCATGCTGAATTACCCTCTTATCAAATTTGAATCCCCTTGTTTCAATAAATTTCTTACTTCTCGGATGGCATGAATAAAGTATTGGCATATCGTACTTCTCCGCCATTGCATTCACAGCATTCATAAGACTAAAGAAGTTCTCTTCTGTATCAATATTTTCCTCTCTGTGCGCAGAAAGTAGAATGTATTTGCCTTTCTCAAGACCAAGCCTATCCAAAATCTTGCTTGCTTTTATACTGTCAAGATTATTTGCAAGAACCTCCGCCATCGGCGAACCAACAACATATGTGCGTTCCTTTGCAACAGAAGATGCATTTAAGTATCTTCTTGCATGCTCGGAATAACACATATTTACATCTGAAATTATATCAACTATTCTTCTGTTTGTTTCCTCAGGCAAACACTCATCAAAGCAACGGTTACCTGCTTCCATATGGAATATCGGGATATGAAGTCTTTTTGCACCTATTACCGAAAGGCAGGAATTAGTATCGCCAAGCACAAACACCGCATCCGGCTTGATTTCTTCCATCAGCTCATATGATTTTGCGATAATATTTCCCATCGTCTGTCCAAGATTTTCACCAACAGCATCAAGATAATAATCAGGCGCGCGGAGACCCAAATCGTCAAAGAACACCTGATTTAATGTATAATCCCAGTTCTGACCTGTATGTACTAATATCTGGTCAAAGTATTTATCACACGCCTTAATACAAGCACTAAGTCTTATAATCTCCGGGCGTGTTCCTATTATTGTCATAAGCTTGAGTTTAGACATTTGCAACCTCCTCAAAAAATGTGTCCGGCTTTTCCGGATTAAAGCATTCATTGCACCACATAAATGTTACCAAATCCTCTGTATCGGATAGGTTTATTATATTGTGTGTATATCCCGGAATCATATCGACCACCGTGATTTCATCGCCACCTACTTCGTAGTTTATGACTTCATCTGTGCCGATTTTTCTGAGCTGAATAAGCCCACGACCACTCACCACAACAAATTTCTCATTCTTTGTATTGTGCCAATGCTGACCTTTCGTTATACCCGGCTTGGATATATTTACACTGAACTGTCCCGCATTAACTGTTCTTAAAATCTCGGTAAAGCTTCCTCTGTCATCAACATTCATCTTAAGCTTGTACGAGAAATTGTCAGGCTCTAAATATGAAAGATATGTTGAATAAAGCTTTTTAGAAAAACTGTTCTCGGTCATATCAGGGACAAGCTTTGTCTCTCTGCTTTCCTTAAAGCTATAAAGAAGGTCTGCAATCTCACCAAGCTTGATTTTGTGTTCAACAGGGACCTTGCAGTAATCGCCCTCTCTGTTCTCTTTCCCAGAAAGTGCATTTACCAATTCATCAACAACATCATCGACATACACAAGTGTCATCATATGTTCACGGGCATTAACTGTTATAGGTAGGTCGTGTGCTATATTATGACAGAATGTCGCAACCGCACTGTTATAGTTGGGTCTGCACCATTTACCGAAAACATTTGGCAGACGATAAACAAGCACCTTAACATCATTTTCTTTACCGTAGGAGAACATCAAATCTTCCCCTGCTTTTTTTGACCTGCCATACGGGTTATCAAGTGCCGCCTGAATTGAAGATGTAATCAGTACAGGAGCTTTATTGTTGTATTTTTTCAAGGCATCAAGAAGCTTTGAAGTAAAGCCAAAGTTTCCTTCCATAAACTCCTTTTCCTCTTTAGGTCTGTTTACACCTGCAAGATGGTATACAAAATCAGCTTTTTGGGCATATTCCTCCAGTTTCTCCTCGGGCGTATCCAAGTCGAACTCAAATATCTCTATGTCGCTGTCAACACCACGGGTTTTATCTTTGCCATCTCTGATATTCTTTAGTGTTTCGACAAGATTTCTGCCCACAAAGCCTTTTGCTCCGGTAACGAGAATTTTCATTTGTCTGTCCTCCTATATTCTTTTTGAAGACCAATTAATATCTTTTTTACAGATTTTTGCAGGTACACCCGCAATTACCACATTACCTTCACCAATGCTTTTTGTAACCACAGAACCCATACCAACTATACTGTCATTTGCTATTTCTACGCCTTTTCCTATCATAACTCTGTTTCCTACCCAAACATGATTTCCAATAATAATGCTTTTTGATGGATTTATTCTCTTACCCTCAGAGTCAAGCACCGAATGTGAGTCTCCGGTTCTGAATACAATATCACTGGAAAACAGGCAGTCCTCACCTATTTGTATTCTTGTTCCTTCAATACAGGCAAGAGGAATTTTGCCACACAGTCCGGTTCTATCACCTACCGTAACCTTATTGTTATCGTCTTCTATCCATATCTCGCCTTTATGACAAGAGGCTCTCTCGCCAAATTCTATCAAATTATCATTTCCATATATCACAAGATGGCAATTTCTGAGCAGAGCGTTTTTCTTTATTATAATTTTGTTACCTTTTCCCTTGCACGTAATTTTACAACGCCAGAGCAAGCCTTCAGCTTTAAGAGAGTTATCTTTATTTACGGAAAAGAGATATCTTAGATTGTAAATACGCGCAAGCTTCCTTATTAGCTTCTTTGCAAGTATTTTCATTTGTTATCTGTCCTCCCAAGCCTCAATCTCGTCTCTGATGTAAGACAATGACAAAAGCTTTTCTTTTACTTCTTCAACTGTAAGAAGCTCTGTATTATTAGAGTTGAACTCAGACAGTTTGGTTCGTTCGGTATCTCCGTCCTTAAAATACTTATCGTAATTAAGTCCGCGCTTGTCAGCAGGAACACGATAGAAATCACCCATATCAATCGCATTAGAGCATTCCTCGTTAGTGAGCAGTGTTTCATACATTTTCTCACCGTGTCTTATACCGATAACTTTAATCTCGTTATCAGCATTAAACAATTCCTTAACAGCCTGTGCAAGCACCTCTATTGTGCAAGCAGGGGCTTTCTGCACCATTATATCACCGCTATCTGCATTTTTGAATGCGAACAACACCAACTCAACTGCTTCCTCCAAGGACATAATAAATCTTGTCATTTTAGGTTCGGTAAGAGTCAGCGGCTTTCCCGCCTTTATTTGTTCGATAAACAGAGGTATAACTGAACCTCTTGAGCACATAACATTACCGTAACGTGTACAGCAGATTAAAGTTTTATCAGGAGAAACCGTTCTTGACTTTGCAACTACAACCTTCTCCATCATTGCCTTTGATGTTCCCATAGCATTAACAGGATATGCCGCCTTATCGGTTGAAAGGCAGATAACCTTCTTAACACCCTCATCAATGGCAGCAGTAAGTACGTTGTCTGTTCCTATAACATTTGTTTTAACCGCTTCTATCGGAAAAAACTCACAGGACGGCACCTGCTTCAGTGCCGCTGCATGGAATATGTAATTTACACCGTGCATTGCATTTTTGACCGATGCCAAATCACGCACATCTCCGATATAGAATTTTATTTTCTCACTTAGCTCAGGGCACTTAGCCTGATATTCATGACGCATATCATCCTGTTTCTTTTCATCCCGCGAGAATATACGTATTTCACCTATATCCGTATCAAGGAATCGGTCAAGCACAGCATTTCCAAACGAACCTGTTCCGCCTGTAATAAGCAAAGTTTTTCCCTTAAACATTTTTCTTTCTCCTTTTAATTTAAAATTTCGTCGCCGTTTATGAATGTATAGCCTGCTTTGGTCATAATTTCACACATTTTGAGGATTTTTCTTGCATATTCGGGCTGATAGCCGAAATAATCAGGATAAAAATACTGCTCATGCAGACAAATGCCAAAATAATCCCAGTCAGGCTGTGTGGCAAATGCTGCTTCCATTTCATTTTCAGGAACAAGGTTTAATGTAACTTCCGAGAAAGGCTTTAAATAAAGACCTGTCTTTTCGTCATAAAGAGCCTTGTCTGTGCGGAGAACGCTCTGTGCTGCTTCTTCTGTTACGTGGTTATATGAGCAGATAGAACGAGCAATATCGTCGCCGCTGTGAGTTCTTGTATATGTTAAAGTTTCGGGCTGATGATTGTGGATAAGTCTTGCAGCATGACCGTAGGGAAGAGAGCTTGGATCGCCGTTGTACTCTGCTGTTGCACCATAGGTAGTATACAAAAGTTTGACGCCGCAATCTTTAAGGGCACGCACGCCTTCATAGCTCATAGAATCCCAATGGGGGTCAGTAACATAAGTAAAAGAGTTTTCGCCTGCAAAACGCGTAACTTCTTTTTTGATATTTTCAAAGAGCCACTTTGTGTCTTCATAAGTTGCGTTTACATGAGGATAATCGGGAAATTCCTGAAGCGCGTGAAAAGCAAATTTCAGCCAGTCAGAATTTGCGGAAAACTCCTCTTTATAAACGTCAGGAACCTCTGCAAGTGTGAATACATCATACTTATAGTAGGTATCTGTTCTGTAGAAAAGGTTGAGCTGTGTTTTAAGTCCGTATTTGTCGTGTGCGTCTTTAAGCATTTTCATAAAAGCGTTGTCAAAGATTGAAGCGGGTTTTTCGCGTGTGATATCACGAAGCACCCAGATAACATCATCAATAAAAAAATAAGCTTTTTTCATAATTTATTCTCCTCGTATAATATAGTTATAG
>JAHAZB010000150.1 GCA_018384175.1 Eubacteriales bacterium | reverse complement strand
GCTGCGATTACACCGATAGGCTCTGCTATCTTCTTTATTCCATAAGCCTTATCTTCTTCGATAACACCGCAGGTTTTTGTATCCTTGTATGCATTGTAAATGTATTCAGAAGCATAGTTGTTCTTAATAACCTTGTCTTCTACAATACCCATACCTGTTTCTTCAACTGCCATTTTCGCAAGAGGGATTCTTGCTTTGTTCGTAGCAGAAGCAGCAGCTAAGAAAATTTTATCAACCTGTTCCTGTGTGTAGGTTGCAAAAATCTTCTGAGCTTCTTTTGTGCGCTGTATAGCTTTTTCGAGCTTTTCAACGCTGTCTACAATTTCGTAAGTCTTATTTTCCATGATTTATTATCCTCCTAATTTTGATTTACTAATTGATTATTTAGGTGTGCCAGTGATAAGGCCAGGTTCTCTTGCTGTAGCAATATCCCTTCGGGAACATTCAGTTTAAGCGGTGAGAAATTCCAGATTGCGCTTATCCCGTTCTCTATCATCAAATCACAAATTTGCTGAGATGATTCTTTATTCGCCGAGATGATTCCAATTTTAATGTTATTTTCTTTACAAAATTTACTGAACTCTTCCATAGGAAGTATCTGTTTTTGGTTTGATGTCTGTTTTTTGGCTTTTATATCAAAGCCTGCCATTATTCTCACACCAAACTCTTCGAATCCTTCGTAGTTCAGAAGTGCCTTGCCGAGCTGTCCTGCTCCGACTAACACCGCATTTGTGAGATTGTTGTAACCTAACACATTTTCGATGCTTTTAATCAGTTCTTCAACCTCATACCCTATCTTGGGCTTTCCGGCACCGCTTACTGAGTTAAGGTCTTTTCGGACCTGAACCTCTCCAAGTGCCAGGCTTTTTGCAATTGAGGTTGCGGAAATGTATTCATCATTTTTTTTGAACACTGTACGAAGGTGTTGCAAGTAGTGCGGCAGTCTGCCGAGAGTTGCTTTTGATACAGCTATCTTTTCCATACTGATACCTCCTATCTCTTGACTTCGTTAATATTTTAACATTCTTTTTTATTCTTGGGAATTCTTAAAATGTTTAATCGGTATTATCAATATCGATAACCCCTTTATCGAATTGCGGAATAAAGCAAAATAAGCCTGACTTTCGAAAAAGTCAGGCAAAAAATTTTTTAGTTAAATATTTTTCTCTTTGTTTCACACAGTTTTGTTATGAATCTGCGGTCAAGCTCAGTTAATTTATATCCCTCTTTATAGATTAAAACATCTTTATATAATTTTTTGTTTTCTACACATTTCTTCTGAACGAGATTGTATCTTTCAAGCAAGTTCTTCGGAACAGGAGATACCCACATAAATGTTTCGGTGTTTTTATCAAGCAAATCAAACTGACTTGCTCTTTCAAAAATATAAATTCTTCTATCGATATTATCCGGCAATTCTTCCTTAACAACTTTTGATAAAGGCATAGAAGGAACAAATGGGTCTGCGTGAGCAATTTCTATGTAGTCAGTCAAATCATCAAAAGTTATTTCTCCTTTTTGTGCAAGGGGATTATCTGCACTCATAATAAGTGAATAGCTGAACTCTGTTACAAGCTCATATACAAAACCTTTTTCATCGAGCATTGATTTAAAATACTTATCATAATTTTCTGCGTATCGGATAATCCCAAGCTTGTAATCATGGTTAAGCATGTTATGAATGGTTCTCTGAGAATTTGTTTCCTTATAAAATATTTCTGCCGAATCCTTTGTTAGCATTCGTGAAAATTCAGCAAAGGCTTCCGATATATAAGAAGCACGTGGAACAGAAATAGAAAATTTCTGTTTATTCGGAGCACCATATTTATAATATTTTTCAACATATTCGATTTGATTCAGTATCCCTTCAGCAAAATTCATAAATTCTTCGCCTTCATGTGTTAAGCACATACCTTTCGTTGTCCGGTCGAAAATTGTTATTCCCAAATCCGCTTCAAGTTCCTTAATCGAACGACTGATATTAGGTACTGCAATAAGCAAAGTTTCCGATGCTTTGTTAAGAGAACCTGCCTTTGCAACCTCTACTGCATATTTCATATGTAATATATTCATAATAGCACCTACCTTCTTGCTATTTGATTTTTTATATTATATCATATTTGTATCTAAATTTCAATCCGAATAATATATTTTATTACACGTTGCTTTACAAATACAATTTCTTATGTCCGCCCTTTGCGCACAAGTAACTATTTATATTGTAAGTTAATACTATAAAAAGACCGGCCAAGTTAAATACTTAGCCGGTCTACAAAATCATGCAGTTATCTAATGCCGTACTTTTCAATGATATAATCCATATCCTTATCGCCTCTGCCTGAGAGGTTAATGAGAACTGAACCTTTGCCCATTGTCTTTGCAAGCTTCATACCGTAGGCAACAGCGTGAGAACTTTCGATTGCAGGGATAATACCTTCCATTCTTGATAGTTCAAAGAAAGCATCAATGGTTTCATCATCAGTTACAACATCATACTTAACTCTGCCGATATCACGCAAAAATGCGTGTTCAGGACCGCTTGAAGGATAATCAAGTCCGCTTGCCACGGAATATACAGGTGCAGGCTCACCGTTTTCATCTTTCAGCATAATGCTGTTAAAGCCGTGCATAATACCTTCTGTTCCGTAGGTAAGACTTGCAGCGTGGTCTCCGAGCGCAGTTCCGCGTCCCAATGGTTCGACACCGTAAATTTCAACGGGATCATTTAAGAAGCCTGAGAAAAGTCCCATAGCATTTGAGCCGCCGCCAACACAAGCAACTATGGCATCGGGCAATTCTCCTGTCATATCAATAAACTGTTCTCTTGCTTCGATACCAACTACACTCTGAAAATCTCTTACCATCATCGGGAAAGGATGAGGTCCCACAACAGAGCCTATGCAGTAAATTGCATCCTTATATTCTTTGCAGTATGCCATAAATGCCGCATCAACCGCTTCTTTAAGTGTCTGCAGTCCGTCAGTTACTTCAATTACTCTTGCACCGAGTATTTTCATTCTTGCAACATTCGGTGCCTGCTTTTTAATATCAA
>JAHAZB010000149.1 GCA_018384175.1 Eubacteriales bacterium | reverse complement strand
TAACAGAACTAAATGTCAAGAAATGGGAGGAATTTTCATGGCAAGAAAAACAGGAACTGTTTCAAGAGGTATAAGATGCCCTATTATCCGTCAGGGAGATGATATGGCTGCTATCGTTGTAAATAGTGTTACAGAAGCGGCTGAAGCGGAAGAATTTGAACTGCGCGACAGAGATGTTGTTGCAATTACAGAGTCGGTAGTTGCACGTTCGCAGGGTAACTATGCTTCTGTTGATGCAATTGCAGAGGATGTTAAAAATAAGCTTGGCGGTGAAACAATTGGTGTTATTTTCCCGATTTTGAGCCGTAACAGATTTGCTATATGCCTCCGTGGTATTGCAATGGGAGCAAAGAAGATTGTGCTTATGCTCAGCTACCCAAGTGATGAGGTTGGTAATGCATTGGTATCCTTGGACCAGCTTGACGAGGCTGGAATCAATCCATATACAGATGTGCTTACAGAAGCAAAATACCGTGAACTTTTCGGAAGCAATCCGCATCCGTTTACAAATGTTGATTATATCCAGTATTATGGTGATTTAATACGTTCTTGCGGTGCTGAAGCAGAGATTATTCTTGCTAACGATCCGCGTGCAATACTTGAATATACAGACAGTGTGCTCAACTGTGATATTCACAGCAGAGCTCGTACAAAGCGCATTTTACGTGCTGCAGGTGCTAAGTGTGTAGTTGGCTTGGACGAAATCCTTACTGCTCCTGTTAATAATAGTGGGTATAACGCAAAATACGGTCTTCTCGGTTCTAATAAGTCCACAGAAGATACAGTAAAGCTTTTCCCACACGAGTGTTTTGAATTGGTAAACGATATTCAGGCTAAATTTCTTGAACGTACAGGAAAGCATATTGAGGTAATGGTATATGGCGATGGTGCGTTCAAAGACCCTGTTGGAAAAATATGGGAGCTTGCCGATCCGGTAGTTTCTCCTGCATATACAAAAGGACTTGAAGGAACTCCTAATGAATTGAAGCTTAAGTATCTTGCGGATAATGACTTTGCTGATTTGAAGGGCGAGGAGCTTAAGAATGCTATTGAAGCTGCTATTCGTAAAAAGGATGATGACCTTGTTGGGAATATGGCTTCTCAGGGAACAACACCTCGTCGCTTAACTGACCTTATCGGCTCACTGTGCGACCTTACAAGTGGTTCTGGTGATAAGGGCACTCCGGTAGTTCTTGTTCAGGGATATTTTGATAACTTGGCAGACTGATAACATTAAAATGACAATACACCTACTTGGGTATTGTCATTTTTTCTAACCGGAAAATATCAGATTGTGGGTGATTATAAATTGAATTTAAGAAAAATACTGTTTAATATAGCAGGAAGTGCAGTACTTTCATTTGGACTTTTCAATATACATTCAATGTCCGGAGTAACGGAAGGCGGATTTCTTGGGATGACATTGCTGTTGAGATATTGGCTGAACGTTTCACCTGCTGTATCGGGATTCGTAATGAATGCTTTTGGATATATACTCGGAATTATAGTTTTGGGAAAAAGCTTTATTGCATATTCAGTTATTGCCGGCATAGGCTTTTCTGTATTCTATGCAATGTTTGAGGGAATAGGTCCTCTGTTCCCGTGGATTGCGCAGATGCCTTTTCTTGCAGCAATTCTCGGTGCTGTGTTTGTCGGAGTTGGTACTGGATTGTGCGTCAGTGCTGATGGTGCACCTTGTGGTGATGATGCGCTCGCAATGAGTATCAGCAAGATTTTTAAGCTTGATATACGATGGGCGTATTTGCTATTCGACGTGATTGTGTTAGCGTTGTCGTTGTCATACCTTGATGTGAAAAGAATACTGATGTCATTGCTGACAGTATTTTTGTCAGGACAGATAATCGGATTCATACAAAAACTTACAGCAAAAAAATGATTTATACATAGCAACAAAATTAGGCATAAGTATGATTCATAAAACTTGACAATGGTGAGCTAATCATATATAATATAAGAGATATAATGCAATATTTATGCGTAAGGAGCAGATATACAATGGAAAAATACGGTGTAAACGAAATTAGAGAGAAATTTTTAAGCTTTTTTGAAAGTAAGGGCTGTTTGAGACTTGACAGTTTTTCACTCGTACCTAAAAATGATGCGAGCTTACTTTTGATAAATTCCGGTATGGCACCAATGAAGCCTTGGTTTACCGGTGCGGAGACACCGCCAAGAAGAAGAGTTGCGACCTGTCAGAAGTGTATCAGAACACCTGATATCGAAAATGTCGGAAAGACAGCAAGACATGGTACATTCTTTGAAATGCTCGGTAATTTCTCTTTTGGCGATTATTTCAAAAGAGAAGCTATTGCATGGGCGTGGGAGTTTTTGACAAAGGAAATAGGTCTATCACCTGATGTTCTTTGGATTACAGTTTATGAAGAAGACGACGAAGCAAGAGATATCTGGGTAAATGAGATAGGTGTTGCTCCTGAAAGAGTTGTTAAGATGGGAAAAGAAGACAACTTCTGGGAGCATGGAACAGGTCCGTGCGGACCGTGCTCTGAAATTCATATAGATAGAGGAGTAGAATGTGGCTGTGGTAAGCCTGATTGTAAGCTTGGCTGCGATTGCGACCGTTTTATGGAAATATGGAACCTTGTATTCACACAGTTTGACAAGGACGAGAATGGCAATTATAACAGACTTCCTAACCCGAATATTGATACCGGTATGGGACTTGAAAGACTTGCAGCAGTAGTTCAGGGTGTAAACAATCTGTTCGAGGTTGATACAGTAACCAATATTATGAAAAAGATTTCTGAATTTGCAGGAATCAATTACCACGATGACGAGAACAAAGACATATCACTTCGTGTAATTACCGACCATATCAGAAGTACCGTTATGATGGTATCTGACGGTGTTATTCCTTCAAACGAGGGAAGAGGTTATGTGCTTAGAAGACTTCTTCGCCGTGCTGCTCGTCATGGTAAGCTTCTCAATGTAAAGGATGCATTCTTGTATAAGGTTGCAGATACTGTTATTGACGAATCAGCTCAAGGTTATCCAGAGCTTGCAGAAAAGAGAGATTATATCAAGAAGATAATCAAAATCGAGGAAGAGAGATTTGCGGCTACAATTGACAACGGCATTTCTATTCTTAACGACTACATTTCTGCAGCAAAGGTTGAGAATAAGACGGTACTTGGCGGTAATGAAGCATTTAAGCTTAACGATACTTACGGTTTCCCGATTGACCTTACAATTGAGATTTGTGAGGAAAATGGTCTTTCTGTCGATGTTGACGGATACAAAGCAGAAATGGAAAAGCAGAAAACAACTGCAAGAGCTGCAAGAAAAGACGGCTCAAGCTGGGATGCAGAGGATAGCTATAATTTTGACGGTATTGCTTCAACAGTATTTGATGGCTATGACAAATTAGAGATAGAAACAACAGTTGCAGCGCTAGCAGCAGATGGCGAATTATGCTCTTCTCTTTCAGAAGGAAAGACAGGAATTCTTGTAACACCAACTACTCCATTCTATGCAGAGATGGGTGGTCAGTCAGGAGATATAGGTTCTGTATTTAAGAATGGCGATAAGGTTGCTGTTGTTAAGAATACCACTAAGAACGGTGATGGAATATACCTTCATGAGATTGAAGCTTTGAAGGATTTGAATGTTGATGATAAGGTTGAGCTGAAGGTTTGCAAAAAGAACAGAATGGCAGTTTCGAGAAATCACTCAACAACGCATCTGTTGCATAAAGCACTCAAAGAAACACTTGGCTCACACGTTGCACAGGCAGGTTCTCTTGTAAACTCAAAGCATTTAAGATTCGACTTTTCACACTTCGAGGCTATGACCTCCGAGCAGCTTGCTGAAGTTGAAGCTAAGGTTAATGATGCAATACTTAATGCTATGCCGATTATAGTTAAGGAAATGCCTATAAATGAAGCTAAAGAGCTTGGTGCAACAGCACAGTTCGGAGAAAAATATGGTGAGGTTGTACGAGTTGTATCAATGGGAGATTATTCGGTAGAATTTTGTGGTGGTACACATCTTTCTAACACCGCACAAGCAGGCTTGTTCAAGATTATATCAGAGTCTGGAGTTGCTGCCGGTACAAGAAGAATTGAGGCTGTAACCGGTGAAGGTGTTCTTGAGTATATAAAGAACAACGATGAGCTTATTGCAAGAACTGCTGCTGCTCTTAAGACAAATCTGCTTAATGAGATAGATAAAAAGGCTGAGGCTGTTGTTTTAGAAGCAAAAGAAACAGCAAGAAAGCTTGAATCACTTAATGCAAAGCTTGCAGGCGGTAAGGCTGATGATGTTTTAGCTAATGCAAAGGATGTTAATGGTGTTAAGGTTGCGGTAGGTCGTGCAGATGGACTTTCTGTTCCTGATTTGAGAACAATGGGAGATAAGATTAAAGAATCACTCGATTGTGGTGTTGCTGTTTTAGCATCACTTACAGGTGATAAGCTTATGTTCCTTGCAACTGCAACAAAGAGCGCTGTTGAAAAGGGAGTTCATGCAGGTAACATTATAAAAGAGGTTACAAAAATTGCAGGTGGCTCAGGCGGTGGTAAGCCTGATATGGCACAAGGCGGCGGTAAGGATGCTTCTAAGACGGATGAGGCATTAGGTGCTGTTGAAGGTATTGTTTCCGGACAGGTTAAGTGATGAACGGAATTTTGCTTGTTGATAAACCTCTCGGCAAGACATCGCATGATATGGTGTACTTTGTAAGGCGGTTGACCGGAATAAAGAAGGTTGGGCATACTGGAACATTAGACCCCGATGCAACAGGAGTATTGCCTGTTTGTATAGGTAAGGCTACAAAGGTGTGTGATATGCTCACATCTTCAGATAAACGATATATCGCCTCATTAACCCTCGGTAAAACTACCGATACCCAGGATGCGTCTGGCAATGTTCTTACTGAATGTGAGGTTGACGTTTCTGAAAGACAAATCATAGAAATAGTGAATGAATTTATAGGCGAAATCGAACAGATTCCGCCTATGTTTTCTGCAATAAAAAAGGACGGGAAGAAGCTGTATGAACTTGCAAGACAAGGAATAACAGTAGAACGTGAAGCGAGAAAGATCAAAATTCATTCCATTGATATTGTAAATGTTGATATTGAAAATCATACTGTCGAGATTGATGTTCATTGTTCTAAAGGGACTTATATTCGTACACTATGCGAAGATATTGGTAAAAGGCTTGGCTGCGGTGCGTATATGAATTCTTTAAGGAGAACAGAAAGTGGTGGATTCTCTATATCCGACTGCCATACGGTAGAAGAGCTTTCTCGTTTTAAGG
The DNA here is from genome assembly GCA_018384175.1 of Eubacteriales bacterium. GTDB lineage: Bacteria > Bacillota > Clostridia > UBA1381 > UBA1381 > HGM11525. Next base: position 4,996 of record JAHAZB010000149.1, on the reverse strand, counting down.
AAGACTCTGAACTTATTCAACATATAATTCCTGTTGAAAAGGTGTTCGAAGAGTATAATGAAGTTGTTTTGAATGAGCATCTTTCTTCATTGCTGAAGAATGGTGTAAAAATAAGGAAAACAGGACTTGTTACTGATAAGCTGTATAGAGTTTATGACAGTAGCAGGAACTTTCTTGCGGTATCTAAGTATAATGGTGCTGAGCTGGTACTTGAAAAAGCATTCTGGAGTTGATAACAGTTGAAAATATATTATTCTAAAGATAAAATTGAATATCAGTTTCCTGCTATTGCTCTTGGTAATTTTGATGGAGTGCATTTGGGACATCAGCGTGTTATTGAAAATGCAAAAAATAACGGTAAAAGCTTTGGTGTTCTGCTTTTCAGACAGCACTCGGAAAAAAACATTAAAGTAATTACGAGTTTTGAGGAAAAAATCAGAATTCTAACAGATATCGGTGTTGATTTTATATATGTTGTTGACTTTGATGATAACTTTAAGAATATGTCTTTGCAGGAATTTGCTGAATTTTTGTATAATATCGGGATAGAAGTTGTTTCTGTCGGTTATGACTATCGCTGTGCAAAAGGTGCGAGTGCAGATGTGTATGACTTGTCGGCTGAATTAAATAAGTATAACATTAAGACAGTGATTGCTGATGAAGTTATAAAGGACGATGTAGTTGTTAAAAGTACGTATATAAGAGATTTGATAAAATGCGGAGAAGTGGATAAAGCTAATATTCTTATGACAAGACCATTAAGACTTTCCGGAGAGGTTACAGAAGGGCTTAAAAATGGTCGTAAGCTTGGCTTTCCGACGGCAAACATAGACGTAGGCAATATTCAGCTTCTGCCAGGAGACGGTGTTTACTGTGCTATAAGTTATATAGGTGATGACACATATCCTGCTATGGTAAATATCGGAAAGAATCCAACTTTTGATGCAGATAAGAGAACTGTTGAAGCACATATTATAGGATATGATGGCGTGCTTTACGGCGAGAATGTTAAAATTGATATATTTGAGCGAATACGTGGTGAGATAAAATTTAACAGTATGGATGAGCTTTCAAAGCAAATTAAGCATGACAGAGAATATCTGATTTCTTGGAGGGAAAAATTACAATGTATATAGTTGCCGGTCTCGGAAACCCAGGAAAAGAATATGAAATGACAAGGCATAACATTGGATTCCATTTCATAGACTATTTTGCGGATAAGTATAATGTTAAGGTAACCAAGCTAAAGTTTAAGGGCTTGTATGGAGAAACTTTTATAAATGGTGAAAAGGTATTGTTGATAAAACCACAGACCTATATGAACTTGTCTGGTAATTGTATTGGCGATTTTTGCGATTTTTATAAAATTCCTCCTGAAAATGTTATAATAATAAATGACGACATCAGCCTTAACTGTGGTAATATCCGAATCAGACCAAAGGGCTCAGCTGGAGGGCATAATGGTCTTAAGTCGATAATATACAGACTTTGTTCTGATGAATTTTACAGAATAAAAATTGGAGTAGGAGCAGCAAAGGAAGGGAATGACCTTGCTGATTATGTTCTTGGACGCTTTGCGAAAAGCGAGATACCTGTACTTGAGGACTCAATTATCAGAGCGGCAAAAGCTTGTGAACTGATAGTGTCAGGAAAAGCAAATGATGCAATGAATAAGTTTAATACAAAAAATAAATAGGTGAATTAACGTAGAAGAATTAAAAACAATAAATAAAGAAAAATCTACATAACAAATAAACCCTGCAAAAGAGTTTTTACAAGGCAGAAATAAAAATATATCTAACTTACCAAGTAGCCTCGTTTTTCGAGGAATTTTACAGCTTGCTTAATAGCCCTTTCTTCTTGTTTTGCTTTAAGTGTATCTGGCATATCGATTTTGAAAAGGTCGCAGGGATTCCAAACTTCCCCCTGCTTAAAGTAAACTGTAAATAGCTGTAAGAATCATTTTTGTGCTTGAAAGATGATTCTTACACTGATTTTTATACTGTTTTCAGAAAGCTCCTCTACAACTCACCTCGTCGTGCTTTGTAGTATATTTTTCCTCAATTACAGTATACCAAAAAAAATAGCCGCAGGTCTGCACTTTCATTTCTATTTGCGCTGACGCTTTAGCGGCAGAATGGAGATTTTTATGAAAAATGGAGGTTGTTTGTTATAAGTACAATTGTTATATATAAATCAAAATATGGCTCTACAAAGCAATATGCAGAATGGATAGCAGAGGAATTGAATTGTAAAGTTTTAGATGCAAAAAATATAGGAATTTCTGATATACTTCATTATAACACAATTATTTATGGCGGCGGCTTGTATGCGGAAACTATCGCCGGAGTTACACTTCTGACGAAAAATAGAGATAAACTTAAAGACAAAAAGCTAATTGTGTTTACAACCGGTATAACTCCAATAGATTGCAGAGACTATTACGACAAACTCGTAATTAAAAAGAATTTTGGGTCAATTAGTTTATCTGATTTCAAAATTTATAATTTTCCTGGAAAAATGGTAACCTCTGAATTGTCTTTTGTACATAGGACGGCAATAAAAACACTCAAAAAGATTATGTCTGACAAAGATAACCCTACTGAAATGGAAAAGTTGCTGATTGAATTATGTGATGCTGACGGTGATTTTACAGATAAGAGGTTAATAAAAGAGCTTGTACAGTATGCACGGTCATAGCTTTTGAGAGAAAAGAGGTATTTATGAATAAGTACATAAGAGATGATTCTGCAGTTAAAAAGATTATTAATATTGTAGTTAAGATTCTTCTTTCTGCAATAACTGCAGTTATTAGCGTGTTTTCTGGAATTTTTAGCGGACTTATACTTTTCTCAGAAAACTATTGGATGCCATTGTGTTATATTGGAATGATAATTGTTCCGTCTTTGTTATTTCCTTTAATCTGGCTCAAAAGTAGAAAAAAGTTTGCGGTAATATGGGCAATTTGTTTTGTGATGTTCTGTTTGGCTATGGTAGTAAATCGTGCTTTTCAAGAATACGAAAAAAGTATAACTGTCAATACGTCGCCCAATATCGATGTGAACGAATACCTGCCTTTCGCAGATGAATCAAAAATAGTAAAAACAGATAGTGAGTTATTAAAGCTTACAGACGATTTGCCGAGGATTGATGGAGCAGCTGCACTGTTTCCAGTGTATTCAGCATTTGTTAACGCGGTTTATCCTGAAACTGTTAAATTGAATGACGGTATATTTGAATATAATAATACTCCGCAAGGTTACCGCTTACTTGCAGAAAAGAAAACAGATATATTCATTGGTGTTTACCCCTCTGATGAGCAAAAGGAGTATGCAATGTTAAATAATACAACTTTTGAATACACACCCATCGGTACAGAGGCATTTGTTTTCTTTGTTCATAAAGATAATCCCATAGACAATCTTACTACCGAACAGATACAGGATATATATTCCGGAAAAATTACTAACTGGAGAGAAGTTGGTGGCAATAATGAAAATATTTCTGCTTTTCAGAGAAACAAGGGAAGCGGCAGTCAATCTATGCTAGAGAGATTTATGGGGGAAAAGCCTATTATGACTCCGCCAACAGAGCTTGTGAATGATTTAATGTCAGGTATAATAGAAAGAGTATCGAACTATAAAAGTAAATCAAATTCGATAGGGTTTTCGTTCAGATTCTATGTTGAGGGAATTATCAAAAATCCTGATATAAAAATGCTTTCTGTTGATGGAGTCGCTCCGACGGCTGATAATATCAAAAATGGTAGTTACAAGATTGTAACACCAATTTATGCTGTTACATATGCTGAGCAAAATAACAAAAATACTGATAGATTGCTTAAGTGGATATTGTCAGATGAAGGACAAGCTATAATCGAAGAAACCGGTTATGTTGGAATAAGATAGACTTAAGGAGATGATATTATGGAAATGGTATTTCTTACTGCGATAGGAGTTGGAGGTGCTACGGTATTTGGCGTTGTTATTGGCTTTATATTTAAGAATGTTACACATAAATTTTCTGATATTGTACTTTCATTTGCTGCGGGTGTAATGCTTGCTGCTGCAGTGCTTGGTTTGATAATGCCGGCTGTTGAACAAGGCGGAAAATCAAATCTTATAGTTGTTGCTCTTGGAATATTTGTCGGAGCGTTTTGTCTTAATTTGATTGACAAAGCAGTACCGCATCTGCATAAGATAATTGGACCTGATATTGAAGCCCACAATAACACAAATCTTAATAAGGTACTTTTGTTTGTTACAGCAATTGCGATACATAATTTACCTGAAGGAATTGCTGCTGGCGTAGGCTTTGGTTCGGGCGATACATCTCAAGCTCTGCTTATAGCAGGAGGTATTGCTTTGCAGAACATCCCTGAAGGCATGGTTATAATTTCTCCAATGCTAGCCGCAGGAGTATCGCAAAAGAAAACTTTTGTATGTGCAGTTATTACAGGATTGATTGAAGTTATAGGAACACTTATAGGATATTTTGCTGTTAGCATTGCTGAAGCAGTTCTGCCGTTTGCGCTTGCGTTTGCAGGTGGTACAATGCTATATGTTATCAGTGATGAAATGATACCTGAGACACATGCTCATGGAAGTGAACGTGGTGCGACATATGCACTTTTGTTTGGATTTGTTGTAATGCTTGTCTCGGATGTTTTATTAGGATAAATAAGGGGGAAATGAATTGGAAAACGACATTGGTCATCCCAGCCAAATTTACGGAGTGGAGGAAATGTGTTTTCTGCACAAAATAGAAGGTAAGGCAGAGGTTTCAATTTATAATCCTGAAATAAATAAAGGTCTTAAAATGAATTATGATACAGATGAACTTCCTTGCTTTACTCAATGGAAGATGATGGGAATACACGAGTATGTAATGGGTCTAGAACCAGGTAATTGTTATCCTGATGGCAGAGCTTCTGCGAGAAAAGATGGTACACTGGTATTCTTAAAGCCGGGCGAAACAAAAGTATATAATATTAAAT
>JAHAZB010000147.1 GCA_018384175.1 Eubacteriales bacterium | reverse complement strand
GAATATATTTGTATACTCTTTTGCTTACAATACTGGCATTAACCGTCTTTGCATTTTCTGTATTTGCAAAAGATATAAACTCAAACAACATCGAATTCCTTGCATCGTATGGCTGGATTGTTTCAAGCACACCCACAGAAAGAACAACTGTAATACTTCCTGTTGTTCCCGACGATGTTTTTAACGCATACAACAAACTCCAGCAGGAAGCAGGGCTGAATCTTAACGATTATTACGGCAAACACCTTACACGCTATACTTATATAGTATTAAACTATCCTGAAATTACAGGCGAAACTGTATTTGCTAATCTACTGCTATATGAAGGAAAAATAGTTGCAGGCGATATTATGACCGTATCTTCAGACGGTTTTATGCACTCTTTGAATTTTCCGGTTAGTTAAGATACTCTGACGGATTCTCATACTTTCCGTCTTTTATTACTTCAAAATGAAGGTGAGCATTGTCAGCAAGGTCTGCGAGTGCGCTGTTTCCGATGTGTCCTATCACATCACTTTTCATTACATTATCACCAATTGCAACCGTAGGCTTTTCATCAAGATTTGAATATACTGTCGAGAAGCCGTCATTATGGTCTATTTGTATGCTGTACCCCAGTGAACCCATAAATACCCTTGATACTACTCCGTCCGCTGCTGCCATTACGCTATCTCCAACATGAGCCTCAATATCTACACCGTTGTGTGTTCTCCATTCCTCTATGCTCTCATAATAAATCTGCTTATCGGAAAATTCACCTATAACCTTTCCCGAAACAGGATTTGAGAAGAATTTTTCTTCCTCGACAACCTTTGATTTAGCAACCGGCTCAACTTCCACATCAGAAACTTCTTCAATCATTTCCGGCTCAGGCGTAATGACGGGAAGCGGTGTCGGTTCCTGAACGTCCGGTACTACGACATTTTCACCCGTTTCTCTTGCCAGAAACTTTTCTTCCTCTTTGTTCTTTTCTGCAACATTGTTAGCATAGCCTATCAGTGCTATAACAAGAATACAGCAACAGATGGCTATGTATAAGCCAGCTCCATCCTTCTTTTTTGTCTTTTTGTGTTCCATTTTGTTCCTCCGTCCTGCCTCAATCGGCATATTTTACATAAGGTATTTTTACCATCATCAGAAAAAACTATACATAAGATATACTTTTCTCAAATATAATTTTATCAGGTGATAGTATGCGTCAAGCAGCAATTTTTCTGGTTATGATAATATTAGTATCGGTAGGAATTCCTGCCGTTTTCGTGATGTATCACGGCAAATACCAAAAGCCGTTGAGTGAGGATATTGAGCTGATGAAGGTTTATATAACAAAGGAAGATAAAGTGGTCGAAATGACTAAGGGGCAATATCTGCGTGAGGTTGTATCAGCCGAAATGCCGGCATCTTTTGAGCAGGAAGCTCTCAAGGCTCAGGCAGTTGCAGCAAGAAGTTATCTTTATTCAAGAATGTATTCACACAAAAAAAGCGGCACACCTCCCGAACACAAGGGTGCCCAAATATGTACAGACCCATCGCATTGTAAAGCATGGATTTCAGAAAGCGAGCGAAAAGAGCTTTGGGGTGCAGATGCAGATAAAAACTGGGACAAAATAGACATTGCCGTAAAGGACACTTCAGGCGAAATGATTTATTTTGGAGATGAAATTATATCCGCAGTATTCTTTTCAACATCATCCGGTAGAACAGAAAACTCAAAAGATGTATGGGGTGGCGAAAGAGCTTACCTTGTAAGTGTAGAAAGCCCCGGCGAAGAAAATGCGCCAAATTTCAAATCGGAAAAGACTCTTTCTGTTGATGAATTAAAACGTGTGATATCGGATAACATCGAAGGAGTTGATTTTTCAAATGGAGTGTTTGGTGAGATTGTCCGTTCAGATGCCGGCGGTATAATTACCATCACACTTGGTAATGTTCCTGTTAAAGGAACACTATTCAGGACAATGTTTGGTTTGAAGTCAACTAATGTGAATATAAGTGTAAAAGATAACATTGTATATTTTGATGTTACAGGCTACGGACATGGAGTTGGTATGAGCCAGTATGGTGCTAACGCAATGGCAAGGCGAGGCTCAACGTATAAGGAAATCCTTACACACTATTATCAGGGAACTGTTGTAAAATAATACAAAAGTTGAACGATTTAGAGAACTTTTCACAATACCATTTGTCGAAAGCATCATCATTTTGTATCCGTAAACGGAATGATGTAGACCGCAAGCGCTCAAATGATGTACTCGCTATAGCTCGTAATGATGTTGTGTCCTGCGGACACGAATACAAAAAAAGACATCCGACCGGATGTCTTTTTTTGTGGTACGCGATCAGGGGCTCGAACCCTGGACACCCTGATTAAGAGTCAGGTGCTCTACCAACTGAGCTAATCACGCATGTCTTGCTGACAACTTCTATATGATACCACAATTATTATTCTTTGTCAATACTTTTTTATGAATTTTTTTCAAAAAAATTTTAATAATTTGCGGTATGAGGGAAATCCCCCATACCGCAAACACTTTACAGACTACTTGCTCTTTCAAGAGCCTCATCAATATTATCGCAGAAGTTTTCCGCACCAATTGCATCATACATCCCCGATTTAACAAAAGCCTTCATTGGCTGTTCATTTACGTGCGACATAATGAGTGTTATGCCCTTTTTCTTACAAGACTTAATAATTCTGTTAAAGCTATGAAGTCCGGTAGCATCAATCGCAGGTACACTTCTCATTCTGACAATCACAGCACCCTTCTTCGCCTCATTAACGAGCTCAGCAATCTTATCTGCCGCACCGAAGAAAAGCGGTCCTGTAATTTCATAAACATATGTATTTTCAGGAATTGTCTTAAATCTGATATCGGTTGCCTCTTCCTCACTTATCCAGCCGTGGACATCTGTAACCTCAGCCATTCTCTTCATAAACAGAACAGTTGCAAGCACAAATCCAACTATAATAGCCACAACCAAATCAAACACCACGGTCAGCACAAATGTAACAACAAGCACAAATATATCACTCTTTGGCATTGTCTTTACTATTGCCGCAAACTCACGCCATTCGCTCATATTATATGCAACAACAAAGAGTATTGCCGCAATAACAGGCATCGGAATAATAGACGCATAAGGCATAAACGAAACAAGAACAACAAGCAGTACAATAGCATGCACCATACCTGCAATTGGAGTTCTTCCGCCGTTTTTGATATTAGCGGCAGTTCTTGCAATAGCACCGGTTGCCGGAATACCACCGAACAGCGCCGAACAAATATTACCTGCACCCTGAGCCACAAGCTCCATATTCGAGTTATGTCTGCTTCCTATCATACCGTCTGCAACCACGCAAGACAGCAAAGACTCAACAGCCGCTAAAACAGCGATAGTGAACGCATCAGGAAGCACTGCTGTAACTGTACCTAATGAGAAATCCGGCATAGAGAATTTTGGAAGCTCGCTCGAAATCTGATAAAGGTCTCCGATTGTCAAAACGTCCATATCCAAAATCTTAACCGCTGCCGAGCAAACAACAATTGCGATAATTGAGGGCGGAACTTTTTTCAGAAACTTAGGCACAACAATCATAATAGCAAGAGCCAGAATGCCAATAAGAGCTGCCTGCCAATTAAGTGTATCAATTGTGTTTACGATCTCAGCCGCCTTTTCCATCGTTTCGACAGGCGAGTGTGTGAAGGTAAGTCCCAAAAAGTCCTTTATCTGACCTATTGCAATAGTAACAGCAATACCTGAAGTGAAGCCAACTGTAATAGTTCTCGGAATAAATTTAATGAGATTACCGAAACCTAAAAATCCCATTATAACAAGTATTATACCTGCAAGGACTGTTGCGACAATCAAGCCGTCAAATCCGTTTACTGCTATTATTCCGGCTACAATCGACGCAAACGCTGCGGTCGGTCCTGCAATCTGCACCCTACTACCGCCAAGAAACGAGATTACAAAGCCTGCCACAATTGCAGTATAAAGTCCCTGTTCAGGTCCTACACCAGATGCAAGTGCAAGTGCTATTGAAAGCGGCAGAGCAATTATTGCAACAATTATACCCGATATAATGTCCTTTACAAGTTGTTCTTTAGAATATGATTTCATACACGAAAACAGCTTTGGCTGTAATCTGTTTAATTTCATATGTATTCTCCCCCATTTATTTGCCTGCAAGCAGAACTTCCTTATTTGTTCCGTAGAAAATATCGTCCTTGGAGCTTATAAACTTACAGAACTCCTCAAACTGTTCCCATCTTTCAGGGTAAATATCAAACTCGTACGAATGTCCCCAGATATAGAAAATCTGAGGCTTGTCCGTCTTTAACGAAAGGAACCTTTCAGCCGTTTCGAACAGCTTGTCCCATTCACCATGATGATAAATTGTACCCTTAAACTGATGCAAATTCTCCTGTAAGTCAAAGTTGCCCGTTGTAACAACATCTCTTGCATACTTAATGCCCGTATTCTCACGAATTAGCTTTGCCACTCTCTCGTCGTTGTTCTTACCACCACAAGGGTATGCCATTCCGATAACCTCATATCCTGCAAGCTCAGAAAGATTAAGTCTGTCCTGTTCAACCTGTCTTATAACCTCGTTATCGTCCTCAATAGCAGGCAGAAGCGGATGTGTCAGAGTATGAGCCGCCACCTCGTGTCCATCATAAACGTACTTAACATCCTCAGGGTTAACCTTGTTATGATTAATAATCTGTCCTTCTCTCTCAAGCTTGTTTGTAGTTCCCAAAAACTCAGAGTTAAGATTAAATGTACACTTTAAGTTGTATTTGTTAAAAATCTCAATCAACCTGATATCCTGTGTAACCCCATCGTCATAGCTGAATGTAATCGCTTTATTTTTACCATTAAACATAATTATCCCTCCATTTTCCAATGAACAATTTTACCACTAAACATATGCAATGTCAAGGGTTACAGGCACAAAAAAACGTAGGGGTCGATGCCCACATCGACCCGTAAAACAACGGGCTGGTGTAGGGCATCAGCCCCTACAAACAATTTAGCATTTTATTCTTCAATATTCTCTTCGTTCACACACTTTTCTTCCATTTGAAGCTGTATGTCCTTAAGCTCCTCAATCACGTCTGTTACTTTATTAAACAGCTCAAAATACATTTCCTTATAATCCGGCATAAGATTTATCTCCTTTCAAAAAAGCTCTCACAATTAAAAAAGCGTGGCGCAAACCTGCACCACGCCAAAAAACGAGGCTCAGATTTAATTCTACCACAAATCTCATCCGAATACGACTGTTCCTGTGCTCATTTCGATATCAAGAAAGCCTGTATCTTGCCTGCGTTTTTTACAAACAAATACTTTCTTGAATAAATTATAAATGAGAACACAAAAATAAAGCTATTATTAAATTTTCAAGGAACATAATCGTAACCGTACGAATAAGATTTGTGGTAATTACATTATAACACAGGAAATATCTTAAATCAACACAAAAATAGACACATTATAAAATTTTCATTAAAT
>JAHAZB010000145.1 GCA_018384175.1 Eubacteriales bacterium | reverse complement strand
ATTTAATGTTATAATATACAATGGTAAACTTTAGAAATTTTATTATGGAGGACATCATGGATATTTTCAGCATTTTAGGTCTTATAGGCGGACTTGTTATGTTTCTTTACGGTATGGACCTCATGGGTGATAGTCTTAAAAAGCTTGCCGGCGGAAAACTTGAGTCTATTCTTGCAAGACTTACTTCTACCAGATGGAAGGGCTTTTTGCTAGGACTAATCGTTACTGCAGTAATTCAGTCATCTTCGGCTACTACAGTTATGCTTGTTGGATTCGTAAATTCAGGTATAATGAATTTAGGACAAACTATCAGCATTATTATGGGAGCAAACATTGGTACTACTGTAACGTCATGGCTTTTGAGTACTGCAGACATTAATGGCACTGATATGATAATTAAACTCTTCAAGCCTGAGTCATTCACTCCAATTCTTGCAGCAATAGGTTTGATTATGACAATGACTGCAAAGGTAGACACAAAGAGAAATACGGGAACTATTCTGATTGGTTTTGCAATCCTTATGTTTGGTATGGATGCAATGAGCTCATCAGTAGAAGGGTTAAGAGATAACGAGTCATTTACTAATATTTTGACTATGTTCTCAAATAACCCTGTAATGGGTATACTGGTAGGTACGTTGTTTACAGCCATTATCCAATCATCATCAGCATCAGTAGGTGTACTTCAAGCTCTTTCGCTTTCGTGTGTAATTCCTTATTCTACTGCAATTCCTGTAATTCTTGGTCAGAATATCGGAACTACAATCACGCCAATAATTTCTGCTATAAGCGGTAATACTGAGTCAAAACGTGTTGCTTTTTCATGCTTGTATATAAAAATGATAGGAGTAATTGCCGTAGCCGGTTTATTCTATCTACTGAATAGTGTTGTTGGTTTTGATTTTATGAACATTAAGGCGTCAGCATTTGATATAGCTGTAATCCATACATTGTTCAATATAGTATCAACAGTTATTCTTATGCCGTTCTGTTCTCTTATTGAAAAGCTTGCAGTTAAGACAATTAAAAGCAAAGCAGACGAACACGAACTTGATGTGTTTGATACACTTGATGACAGATTCTTGCATATGCCTGCTTTTGCGGTTGAAAAGTGTAAAGAGCTTGTTTGTGAAATGGCGAATATTTCTCTTGAAACATACTTAAAAGCAGTTGCGCTTATAGATGACTATTCAAACGAAAAGTTCAATGATATTGTAAAGCTTGAAAGTATGGTAGATAAGTACGAAGATAAAACAAGCACATATCTTGTAAAGATATCTGCAAACCAGATGTCGTCAAAAGACAGTAAGGTTGTAACTGAACTTTTGCACTGCATCGGTGATATTGAAAGAATTTCTGACCATGCATTAAATATTGCTGAATCAGCTAAGGAAGTTAGCGACAAGAACATTACTTTTTCTGAGAAGGCACGAAAAGATATTGCTATAATATCCTCTGCAGTTTCTGAAATACTTGGACTTGCTACTAAGGCTTTGGATTCAGATGATTTGAATGTTTGCAAACAGGTAGAACCGCTTGAACAGGTTATAGACAGACTCAAGAGAAAGATTAAGAACAATCATATTTCAAGACTCCGTCAAGGCGACTGCACAATGGAGCTTGATTTCATCCTCTCAGACCTTCTTACAAATTTTGAAAGAGTAGCTGACCATTGCTCCAATATTGCTGTTTGTATTATTGAAATCAATCACGACTCGTTTGAAACACATGAATATCTGCATCAGCTTAAAGATTCAAACGAGAAAGAATTCAGAGATATGTATGAAGCATATAAGCAGAAATATTATATTGAATAACAGGAGTTAATAAATTATTCACGAATAGGTTTGTTGTTGCTATTCTTTGCTGTGTGTTGTGGGGAAGTGCCACTCCGTTTATAAAAACAGGATATTTATTGATGATGCCCGTCAAGGATACTGCATCAACTATTCTGTTTGCCGGTATAAGATTTTGTTTTGCAGGAATAATGACAATCTTGATTTATAGTATCACGAGAAAGAAATTTTTGTATCCGAAGAAGATGAATATCGGCAAGGTTGCTACTGTGAGTTGTTTTCAAACGATTATACAGTATATATTCTTTTATATAGGTCTTGCTAACACATCAGGTGTAAAGGGAACGGTTTTAAGTGGCTCGAGTGCGTTTTTTTTTGCGCTTCTTGTTGCAAGCTTGATTTTTAGAAAAGAGAAGCTTACAATTAAAAAAATTATTGCCTGCCTACTTGGTTTTGCCGGTATTGTATGCGTAAATCTTAACGGCCTTGATTTTACAATGGACTTTACCGGCGATTGCAAGGTAACACCACTAAACCTTGTAATAACACTAATTTTGATATGCACCGGTATTATTATGTTGAATTACAAGAACGAAAAATAAATATATTTGAAACAGATTGAAAAATAACACTTGACGTATCGTCAAAAAAGTTATAAAATATAATCTGTTTCCATGCCCCTTTAGTTAAATGGATATAATAAACCCCTCCTAAGGGTTAGTTGTGAGTTCGATTCTCGCAGGGGGTGCCAAAAAGCATCGACAATAGTCGATGCTTTTGACGTATTTTTGATTATTCTATTTTCTCATCAAATATTGACAAAGTATGTAATATTTGATAGAATAAAAATATTGAATTACAATGGTAAAGGATTGATTTAATTGTCATCACCTAAGGTAGCTATCATAATGGGTAGTGATTCGGACTTTGACAGAATGAAAGGCTGTATTACACGCCTTAAAGCTTTTAACATAGAGCCTGTGGTAAGGGTTATCTCTGCACACAGAACACCGTATCAGGCAGAGGAATTTGCCAAAAATGCGGAAAATAATGGTATAGAGGTTATAATTGCGGCGGCAGGCAAAGCAGCGCATTTAGGCGGTGTTTTAGCTGCATTTACAACACTTCCTGTCATCGGTGTTCCCATAAAGTCGTCGACAATGGACGGACTTGATTCGCTTCTCTCTATGGTACAGATGCCAAGTGGAATTCCTGTGGCTTGTGTTGCAATTGATGGTAGCGAAAATGCTGCAATTCTTGCTGCACAGATGCTTTCACTTAAATACGATTATTTGAAAGTAATGCTTTCAGACCATAAAAAGTCTATGGTTGAGGGAGTTATGAAAAAGGATGAAAAGCTTCAGCAGCTTATAGCTGAGCTTTAGTATAGGAGGATATATAAAATGGCAGAAGCATATAAAGCAGCAGGTGTAGACGTAGAGGCAGGTTACGAATCTGTCAGACTTATAAAGGACCACGTTAAAAGAACTACAATACCAGGTGTACTTGGTGGTATTGGTGGCTTTGGTGGTTTGTTTGAAATTCCGCAAGGTTATAAAAATCCTGTACTTGTTTCAGGTACAGACGGAGTAGGAACAAAATTAAGAATTGCTTTCTTGACAGATAAACATGACACAATCGGTCAGGATTGTGTAGCAATGTGTGTAAATGACGTAGCTTGTTCTGGTGCAAAACCTCTCTTTTTCCTTGATTACTTAGCAGTAGGAAAGAATAAGCCGGAAAGAATAGCAGAAATTGTTAAGGGTGTAGCAGATGGTTGTGAGCTTGCCGGCTGTGCACTTGTTGGCGGAGAGACTGCGGAAATGCCAGGATTCTATCCTGTTGACGAATATGACCTCGCAGGTTTTTCTGTTGGTGTTGTTGAAAAAGAAAACATCACAGATGGCGCAAGAGCAAAAGCCGGCGATGTACTTATTGGTATTGCATCAAGCGGTATTCATTCGAATGGTTACTCACTTGTAAGAAAGCTTTTTGACCTTAACTCTGATGGTGCTGCTGACAGAATTGCAAAATATTCAGATGAGCTTGGTAAGACAATTGGAGAAGAGCTTTTGACTCCGACAAGAATTTACGTAAAGCCACTTCTTTCACTTATAGAAAAGGTCGGCATAAACACAGTTTCACATATTACTGGTGGTGGATTTATTGAAAATGTTCCGCGTATGCTTCCAGATAACTTAAACGCAGTTATAAGAAAGGGTACATGGGATGTATTACCGGTCTTTGATATGATGAAAAAGCTTGGAAATCTTACAGAGCTTGATATGTACAATACATTCAATATGGGCATTGGTATGATTTGTGCAATTGATAGTGCAAAGGCAGATGAAGCTACTAGAATTCTTGCAAATTGTGGCGAGAAGGCATATATTATTGGTGAGCTTAAGTCCGGAAACAAAGAGGTAGAAATATGCTAAAGAAAATAGCTGTACTTGTTTCCGGTGGTGGAACAAATCTGCAGGCACTTATTGATGCGCAGAATAGTGGAATCATTAAAAGTGGCGAAATAGTTTGCGTTGTTTCAAACAAAACAGGTGTCTATGCACTTGAACGCGCAGCAAATGCAGGCATTGAAACGGCAGTAATAACAAAAAAAGAGTACGGTGAAAGTTTTGATGAGAAGCTTGCTGAGTATCTTACAGAACGCAAGGTTGATGTTGTTGTATTAGCAGGTTTTCTTGCGATTATCAAAAAACCTCTTTTGGATGCTTTTCCTGACAGAATTGTGAATGTTCACCCATCGTTAATTCCGTCATTTTGCGGTGATGGATTTTATGGGCTTAAGGTTCATGAAGCTGCTTTGGAGTATGGTGTAAAGGTAACAGGCGCTACCGTTCATTTTGTTAACGAAATTACCGATGGTGGTAAAATCATTATGCAAAAAGCGGTTGAAATACAAGACGGCGATACACCGGAAGTGTTGCAGAAACGTGTAATGGAAGAAGCAGAGTGGAAAATTCTGCCTGAAGCAGTAGAAAAGCTTTGCAGTAGTTTATAAGGAGGCTGAAAGAATTGAAGAAGTTAAATATTTTTGATGAATTAAAGGTTAATACTTATCCAGGCCGTGGTATAATAATCGGAAAATCACCAAACGGAAAATTTGCTGTAACCGCTTACTTCATTATGGGTAGAAGTGAAAACAGCCGTAACAGAGTATTTGTAGAAGACGGAGATGGTATTAGAACACAAGCATTTGATCCATCAAAGCTTTCTGATCCGCATCTTATCATATATGCACCCGTACGTGTTCTTGGTAACAAAACAATTGTTACAAACGGAGATCAGACTGATACAATATATGAACTTATGGATAAGCAGATGACTTTCGAGCAGTCGCTCCGCACTCGTGAATATGAAGATGATGCACCTAACTACACACCGAGAATTTCAGGAATAATGCATATCGAGAAAGATGTATATAACTATGCTATGTCCATCTTAAAATCTGCAAACGGTAATCCCGATTCCTGCAGAAGGTATACATTTAGCTATAATAATCCGATTGCCGGCGAAGGACACTTTATCCATACTTATATGGGAGACGGTTCGCCACTTCCGAGTTTTGAAGGTGAGCCCAAGGAAATAGAATTGTATGATGATATGGAATTCTTCGCTGATGGTCTTTGGAATTCACTTAATGAGGATAATAAGGTTTCGTTGTTTGTGAGATATATCGACCTTGAAACAAATGAGACTAAGAGCAAAATATACAATAAGAACAAGTAAGGGGACGAAATAATGAAGGAAATGCAATTAAAATATGGATGTAACCCTAATCAGAAGCCATCAAGAGTATTTATGAAAGAGGGAGAGTTGCCAATTGAAGTATTAAATGGTAAGCCCGGTTATATAAATCTTCTCGATGCATTCAATGGCTGGCAGCTTGTAAAAGAGCTTAAGCAGGCAACATGTCTTCCTGCTGCTACATCTTTTAAGCATGTTTCTCCTGCTGGCGCTGCTGTTGGTTTGCCACTTTCAGAAACTCTAAAAAAGATTTACTGGGTAGATGATTTGGAGCTTTCTCCAATGGCAAATGCTTATGCAAGAGCTAGAGGTGCAGACAGAATGAGTAGCTATGGTGATTTTATTGCGCTTTCAGACACTTGTGATATTCCCACAGCTAAAATGATTGCAAGAGAAGTTTCGGATGGTGTCATAGCACCTGATTACGAGCCGGAAGCGCTTGAAATTCTTAAGTCAAAACGTAAGGGAACTTATAACGTAATAAAGATTGACAGGGATTATAAGCCTGCTCCGATTGAAACAAAAGACGTTTTTGGTATCACATTTGAACAGGGAAGAAATGAACTCGACATTAACGAAGATCTTCTTTCAAACATCGTTACCGATAATAAGGAAATGACGGCAGATGCTAAACGTGATTTGATGATTGCGCTCATTACTCTTAAATACACACAATCAAACAGTGTATGTTATGCAAAGGATGGTCAGGCAATCGGTATTGGTGCCGGTCAGCAGTCGAGAATTCACTGCACAAGACTTGCAGGTAACAAAGCAGATATCTGGTGGCTCAGACAGTCTCCGAAAGTTCTTGGTCTTAAGTTTAAGGATGATATCAGACGTGCAGACCGTGATAATTCAATAGACGTTTATATTTCTGATGAGTATGAAGATGTGCTTGCAGACGGCGTATGGCAGACTATATTTACAGAAAAGCCTGAGCCTTTCACAAAAGCAGAGCAGAAGGAATGGCTTTCTCAGAATAAGGATGTTGCACTTGGTTCTGATGCATTTTTTCCGTTTGGCGATAATATTGAAAGAGCTAAAAAGAGTGGTGTAAAGTATATTGCACAGCCAGGCGGTTCTATACGTGATGATAACGTAATTGAAACATGTAACAAATATGGAATGTCTATGGCATTTACCGGCATCAGATTATTCCATCACTAAGACAATCAGCCTCTCCAAATGGAGAGGCTCTGTTATATAAGGAGACCAACTATGATTTGTCAATAGAGAAATGAAAACTTTTCAAATAATTTTGTATAGCTAAAAAAGTGTATAGCAAACAAAGCATTGTTAAAAATGCTTTTTGAAAACTAAATATAGTTAAG
>JAHAZB010000139.1 GCA_018384175.1 Eubacteriales bacterium | reverse complement strand
GTTTAGCGGTATAATTTATATGTTATGAATTTTATCTGTTAAGGGAAAGATAATCTTACAAAAGACAGAGGGAGATGGTATGGTATGAAAAGGATACTGATAGTTGTGGATATGCAGAAGGACTTTGTTGACGGAGCTTTGGGCACAAAAGAAGCCGTTGCGATTGTGGACAAAGTTGTCGAAAAGATTGAAAAATTCGACGGTGATATACTTGTTACATACGATACCCATACACCCGATTATATCAGCACTCAGGAGGGAAAAAACCTGCCTGTGCCGCATTGTATAAAGGGCAGTGAAGGTTGGGAGCTTGACAGAGAGGTGCAGGCAGCACTTAATAAAAAAAGCTATAAAGCATTTGAGAAACCGACATTCGGTTCATTAGATTTGACGAAGTATATAGCTGATACATATAATCCGGCGGAGATAGAAATAGAACTTATCGGACTTTGCACCGATATATGTGTTGTTTCCAATGCATTGTTAATGAAAGCTAATTTCACCGAAACGAAGGTAAGTGTGGATTCTGAATGTTGTGCAGGTGTAACTCCTGAAAGCCATAATGCTGCACTTTTAACTATGAAGATGTGTCAGGTAAATGTGATATAAAATTAAGCAGGATAATAAAGGAGAATTCTGATGTTTGATGTAGAGAGAATTAAAAACGAATGTGTAAAGTGGATACAGGATTTTTTTGATAAAAACGGTAAGGACTGTAATGCGGTAGTTGGTATTTCTGGTGGAAAGGACAGTTCTATTGCGGCGGCATTGTGTGTTGAAGCACTTGGTAAAGAGCGAGTTATCGGCGTGCTTATGCCACAAGGCGAGCAGCACGATATTGATATGGCATATATGCTTGTAAATCATCTTGGAATAAAACACTATACTGTAAATATCAAAGAAGCGGCGGATGCTCTTGTTGCCAATCTCCCGAAGGAGCTTGACTTAACGGCACAGTCGAAGCAGAATTTGCCGCCAAGAATAAGAATGACGACTTTGTATGCGATTTCGCAAAGCTGTAACGGCAGAGTATGTAATACCTGTAATCTGTCTGAGGATTGGGTTGGTTATTCTACCAGATACGGTGATTCGGTCGGAGATTTTTCACCCTTGTCGCATCTGACAGTTACGGAAGTAAAAGAAATCGGACATCTGCTCGGTTTGCCGGCAGAACTGGTGGAGAAAACGCCGATAGACGGCTTGTGTGGCAAGAGTGATGAGGAGAATCTTGGCTTCACATACGCAGAACTGGATATTTATATCAGAACAGGTGTTATAGCAGACGACGCAAAAAAAGAGTTAATTGATAAGAAACATAAGGCAAATCTGTTCAAATTGGAACTGATGCCGTCCTTTAATCCGCAATTGTAAAATTGTATAAACACATATAGTAAGAGAGGGGAAATATATGGATAAGTCGAAGCTTGACAG
This sequence comes from Eubacteriales bacterium, assembly GCA_018384175.1. Classification (GTDB taxonomy): domain Bacteria; phylum Bacillota; class Clostridia; order UBA1381; family UBA1381; genus HGM11525. The sequence goes on along the minus strand of JAHAZB010000139.1, from coordinate 14,175 downwards.
AATAGGCGAGCTCTATCGCAAATCAAAGGCAGAGGGCTTGACCGAAGAAGAAAAGATGGAGCAGGCGGCTCTTCGTAAAGAATATATCGAACTTGTAAAAAGAAATTTCAGAGGGACTCTGGACTCAATAGAGTATAAGGACTGATGGCGATGAGTACACTTTTTGACCATCTTTTAACCTATTCAAAAAAGAACCGCATCAGCTTTGCTATGCCAGGACACAAAGGCGGTGCAGGGCTTTTGGCAGAACTTAAAAATCATATCGGCGAAATTGATGTAACCGAGCTTTCAGATACAGAGAATCTTCATTCACCAAAATCGGTTATCAAGTCAGCACAAAAAAAGCTCTCGGAGCTTTATGGAAGCAGTGAAAGCTTTTTTTTGACCGGCGGCTCAACCGAAGGCGTGCATATTATGCTCTGTTCTGCGGTGAAAAACGGCAAGCTGTTAGTAAATCGGAATTGTCATCGCTCGGTTATTAACTGTGCGGTTTTGGCAGGCTTTGATTTGGATTTTATACCACAGGAGCTTGACGTAGGTCTTAATTGCCCAATGCCGCCAAGTGCAGAAACAATAGACAGTATACTAAAAAGAGAAAAGAATATTGATGCAGTAATGATAACATCGCCCGACTATTATGGTCATATTGCAGACGTTGAAGGGATTGCAAAGGTGTGCCACAGCTGTAATATACCTCTTTTGGTGGACGAGGCACACGGAGCACATTTTGCGGCAAATGGTATGCCAATGGGTGCAATAAAGTGTGAGGCAGATATGGCGGTGCAGAGTGCACATAAAACATTAAACGCACTTAATCAGGCGGCACTTCTTCATATAAAGAGTGATATTATAGACTCGAAAACAGTACGTACACTTACAGGTATGGTGGGTACATCAAGCCCGTCTTATCCTATTGTTGCATCGGCAGAGCTTGCGGTGGAGGAGCTAAATAGTAAAAAGTGGCTTGAGCTTTCAGATTACATAAAGACTAAGAAAGATGAGCTTTCCAAGAGTACAAGAATTATTTATCCACAAGGCATAACCGACCCTGCAAGAATTGTTTTTGGGCTTGGGAATTATAATATAACCGGCTATGAGGCAGAGGTTATTTTAAGGGAAAAGTATAATATTGATGTGGAGATGTCGGACAGATTTAACGTTGTATGTATAGCAACACCGTCAAATACATTTTCTGAAATTGATACATTGTTTGATGCAATTAAAGCGATTTTAGTAAACAGAGAAGAAACATCAGGAACGGTATTAAATATGCCATCTTTACCTGAGAGGGTAATGCCGCCGAGAGCTGCATTTAGGTCAACGTGCGAATTGGTTCCGCTTGAACGTTCTGTTGGCAGAGTTGCAAGAACAAATGTAGCGGCATATCCACCGGGGATAGCACTTTTGTGCTATGGTGAAAAAATCACAAAGGAAATGACAGAGTATATTAAAAACATAAAAGGGCTTGGAGCGGAAATTGAAGGTCTTGAGGACTTGATGATATCTGTGATAGCGGAGTAGAATATGGAAGAAATAAGAGTTGTCGGCACAGTTACCGAGATTATTTACCAAAATCCCGATAACGGCTACACAGTATGCGAAATTGAAAATGAGGGTGAGGGCATATTTACCGCAACCGGTTATATGCCCTATTTAAGCGTGGGCGAAAGTGTAGCATTGACCGGTCGCTGGGTGGAGCATCCTGACTATGGCGAACAGTTCAAAACGGACAGCTATGAAACTGTGCTGCCAACCGATGAATCGACTATTCTTAAATACCTTTCCTCCGGTATAGTGCCGGGTGTCGGCGAAGCAACGGCTAAAAACCTTGTGGCACATTTTGGTAATAAAACACTTGATATTATGCTTAATAACCCTGACCGACTTGTTGAAATAAAAGGAATTTCACCCAAGCGTGCAGAAAAAATAAGCACTGCATTTTTGGAGCTTCAGTCGATGCAGGGGATAGTTTTATATCTTCAGCAGTTTAATATAGGCGCATCAATGGCGATGCGTGTACAAAAAGCACTTGGCAGAAATGCTGTTGAACGTATAAAGGATAATCCGTATATTTTATCCGATATGGTTGACGGTATCGGCTTTAAGACAGCAGATGAAATTGCGTTCTATCAGGGTATGCCCAAAAACAGCCCTGTCCGAATCAGACACGGCATACGTTTTTTACTTCTTGATGCAGCATACTCAGGTGGTCATACATATGTTATAGAAGATACTTTGCTTGAAATGGCAGTAAAAAGACTCGAAGTAACAAAAGAGGAGGCGGCAGAGGGCGTTTCCTCACTTATACTCTCGCATAATCTTTATGCCGAGGAATATGACAATGGCAGACGCTTAAGTCTGGCGGTATTTTACAGCGCCGAAAACTATGTAGCAAGAAGGCTTGCATCAATGTCGCTGTCCTTGCCGCAATATATGCCTGAAAGGGACGAAATAGAGGAAATAATCGCAAAGACTGAAGAAACCGAAAATATCACACTTGCCGAGGAACAAAAAGCTGCGGTTGTAACTGCGGCTGAAAGCTCGTGTATGGTGATAACAGGCGGTCCGGGAACAGGTAAGACTACCATTATCAAGACAATAATTGCACTGATGCACTCGCTTGCACAGGAGATAGCACTTGCGGCACCGACCGGCAGAGCTGCTAAAAGAATGAGCGCTGTAACAGGTGATGAAGCAAAAACAATTCATCGTTTGCTCGGAATGAAGCCGTCTGAGGATGAGGCAAAATTTACCTATGATGAGAGCAATCCTTTAACAGCAGATGTGGTTATAGTAGACGAGGCGAGTATGATTGATATACAGCTTGCAAACGCACTTTTGCGGGCAATCAAGCCGGGGGCAAAACTGATACTTTGCGGTGATGCAGACCAATTACCGTCGGTCGGTCCTGGTAATGTTCTGAGGGATATAATAGCATCGGGAGCAATTAAGACAATATCATTAAAGCATATCTTCCGTCAGGCGCAGGAAAGTCTTATTGTAATGAATGCACATAGCATAAACCGTGGCGAGATGCCTGTTCTGGACTGTAAAGACAGAGATTTCTTCTACCTTAGCCGGCGCTCACCCGATATAATAACGCAGACGGTAACAGAGCTTTACAAAGTAAGACTTCCCAGAAGCTACGGAATAGATGCTATATCTAAAATTCAGGTGCTTTCGCCGTCAAAAAAGGGTGCAGCAGGTACTATTGCAATAAATAAGGAACTTCAATATGCTATGAACCCGCCCGATATGCTTAAAACAGAATATCGCTACGGCAATACTATTTTCCGTGTCGGTGATAAGGTTATGCAGATTAAAAATGATTATGATATCATCTGGACAAGAGAAAACGGAGAAATCGGAACCGGCATATTTAATGGTGATATGGGCATTATCGAAAGTATGTCATTAAAGGACAAGGTTATGACTGTTATCTTTGATGACAGAGAGGTTGAGTATCCGTTTACCAACCTTGACCGCCTCGAGCTTGCATATGCGGTTACTGTGCATAAGAGTCAGGGCAGTGAGTTTCCGGTGGTTATTATACCGATAGCAAGCTTTGCGCCTATGCTTATGTACAGAAATCTTCTGTATACCGCTGTAACACGTGCAAGGGATATGGTTGTTATTGTAGGAAGAAGTGAAGAAATAGGGAAAATGGTAATGAATAATGACCAGCATATACGTTATACAGGACTTTGTGAACGTCTTCAGGCAATCAGAGATATGATAGAGGAAGAACATCTTGGAAAGGAGAACTAAAATGGAAGGGTTTTATAAGAAATATTCAGCACGGTGCATTGTAATTGCGGGGGTGCTATGGGGAATAATAGGAATATTTGTGCGTAGACTTACGTCAATAGGCTTAGGCTCTATGGAGCAGATGCTTGTAAGAAGTGTAATTGCGGCTGTGGGATTGGTAATATATCTTGCGATATTTGACCGCGAAAAGCTAAAAGTTAAAGTGAAAGATTTGTGGATGTTCTTCGGTACGGGAATGCTGAGCTTTCTAACATTTGGCTGGGCATACTTTTTCACGATGGGTATCACCTCCGTTTCAACAGCGGCGGTGTTGCTGTATACATCACCGGTATTTGTTACGGTTATGGCGGCGATTTTCTTTAAGGAGCGGATTACAGGAAGAAAGATTGCAGCTCTTGTACTGGCACTTTGTGGTACAGTACTTGTTTCGGGTGGTTTTGGCGGTGTTAAAATAAAGCTTCTTGGTATTGCAACAGGACTTTTGTCGGGATTTTGTTATGCACTATACAGTATTTTCGGACGTGTTGCGGCAAAAGGATATTCGCCGATAACAGTTACTGTATATACCTTTTTGTTTTCGTCAGCAGGATGCCTGTTTATAGCTGATTTTGGTAAAACGGCAGATATTATAAGCAGAGAACCGTCTTCAATACTGCTTGTGATTGCATTTGCAGTAGTTACGGCGGTAATTCCGTATATACTTTATACCGGCGGTCTGAAATATACATCTGCAGGGAAAGCGGCTGTAATTGCTTGCGTGGAGCCGGTTGTGGCGACACTTACCGGTGTGCTGGTATTCAGGGAAACGATGAGTATTCAGGCACTATGCGGTTCATTGCTGATTTTGGGCGCGATATTAGTACTTAATCAAAAAGGACAGAACGGCTAATTCGTTCTGCCCTTTTTGTATTTGAGCGGTGTTATACCGTAGAATTTCTCAAACTCGGAAATAAAGGTTGAATAATCACCAAAGCCACATTTTTCTGCTGTTTCACTGACTGAAATTGCTGTGGATAAAAGCTTTACAGCCTTTGCAAGACGTATTCTTTTTAAGTACGTACCGGGCGACATCTTTATATTCTCTGCAAAATGCCTCTCCAAAGTATTTATGCTGACATGTGCCTCTTGTGCAATCTTTGAAATGGAAATTTTGCTGTGGTAATGCTGGTTAATGTATTTAATTGCATAAAGCCTATCCTTATGATAGGTCTTTTCTGTATCGGACAGCTCCTTTGCATCTTCAATGAATGAAAGGAGTTTGAAAAAGTCAAGATACTTTTCAGTTTGGGACTTGTTACCGTCAAGCATTTTGTTGCAATGTTCAATAAGTTCTTTTTTTTCTGCCGTCTGCAAGCTTCAAACTTCGGGGAATAGATGAAAACGGAACTTATCTTATAACCGACATAGACGGCGGTGAGTTTGAAATAAGCGGAAAAGAGCTTTCGGAAAATGGCTTTTCGGTAACAGCTTCCGAAAAAGAAGTAGCAAAGATATATTTCTATAAGCAGATATAAAAATGGTATTCGGGACGTCCGGGATGCCGTCCCCTACAATTACGAAATGCGTAATGCAGGGTTCGGCGTCCTCAACGAACCGTTTTTTTATACAATCCTCACCTTATAATGCCTGAACCATTCGTCAAGCTGAAGAAGATAACCGATAAACTGCGGCATAGCCATAAGCTGACCGAAGAACGGCTTGCCGTAATCGGACACACCTGAATAGGTAAGCTTTGTAAGCTCCTTTTTACTGCAAAGTGCAGTAAGCGGCGTGTTCGAGTCTGATATAAGCTCACGGAGCCTTGCCTTTACCGCACGCTCATAATGTGGGTCGTGGGTTTTTGGGTATGGACTCTTTTTGCGGAATAATACCTCATCAGATAAAACCCCTCTTGCCGCCTCACGAAGTATGCTCTTTGATACGTTGTTGCGGTTTTTGTACTCCCATGGAATGTTCCATACATACTCGACTAAACGGTAATCGCAAAACGGAACTCTTACCTCAAGACCGCTTGCCATACTCATTCTGTCCTTCCTGTCAAGGAGATTTGACATAAACCACACGATATTAAGATATCCAATCTCGCGCCGCCGTGCTTCCTCTGCAGTATCACCTGCATAACGTGGCGTTTTTGCTACCGATTCTTCATATCTTGCCGAAGAATAGGAGTCTAAGTCAAGAGTGTTTCTGACTTCGTCCTTTAATACGCTTTTCCTTAAAGAAAGGTCATAGCACCATGGGAAACGTCGCTCGTCAAATGCCTTTTTGTCCCGAAACCATGGATAACCGCCGAAAATTTCATCAGAACATTCGCCCGAGAGAAGAACTGTGTGGTTCTTTTTGATTTCACGGCAGTAGTAGTATAGAGATGCATCAACATCTGCCATCCCCGGTAAATCCTTGCAGTAGAGAGCAGGATATAACAAATCGGACAGGTCATCCAATGAGCATTTTAATACTGTATGATTTGTTCCACATTCCTCGGACACTCTTTTCGCCCAGGGGGCATCGGAGTCGGGCTGAAATGCGGTACTTTTGAAGTACTTGTCATTGCCGACATAATCGAATGAATAGGTCGCAAGCTCCTTGTTTTTAGAGTGCATATGTCTTGCGGCAACTGCTGTTATAAGACTGGAATCGAGACCGCCTGATAGCAGTGTGCCTATGGGAACATCGCTTACAAGCTGACGTGTTATCGAGTCTACGACAAGCTCTCGTACCTTTGCTACGGTATCCTCGTAGCTGTCGGTGTGCTCATGGCTTTCTAAGTGCCAGTAACATTCTTTTCTGATATTGCCTTTGGTAATTATCATAGAATGTGCCGCCTCAAGCTCTGAAATCCCCTTAAACACACCGTTTCCTGCTGTTCTTGCGGGAGACATTGCCAAAAGCTCGCATAAGCCGTCCTTGTCGACCTCGGAATTGATGTAGGGGTGGGCAAGCAGTGCCTTTATCTCAGATGCGAATATTACTTCTCCGTTTTTGATGCTGTAAAAGAACGGCTTTACACCGAAACGGTCTCTGCACATAAAAACTCTCTGACGCATACTGTCCCATATAGCAAAGGCATAGATGCCGTTAAGCTTTTTTGCACAGTCTGCGCCATAGTGTATGTAAGACATCAAAAGGACTTCAGTATCACATTCGGTGGTGAATGTGTATCCTCTTGCAATTAAATCCTCTTTAAGCTCCTTTGTGTTGTAAAGCTCGCCGTTGTAGCATATGACAAACTCGTAGCCCTCTACCGTGCGTTTCATTGGCTGAGTACCTTTTTCAACGTCGATGACGGCAAGACGGCAATGTGCAAATGCCGCGTGCTCGCCTACCCATTCGCCATGTGAATCGGGACCTCGGTGAGTCATAGTTTCTGCCATCTCACGTGCAGTTAAGCGGTGTGCTGCTTCGTTAAGCATCATATTTTCGCCGAAGTTTATCAATCCTGCTATTGCACACATATATATCAAATCCTTTCCCTGCTATATTTCGCTGGTATAAATTATGCTATTTGAAAGAATTTGGTGATAAATCGCTTGTGAATTGATAGAGGACATGATATAATGAGTCTGGATAAATTATCTGTGAGGTAGTTATATAAATAAATGTTGCAAAAAAATCCTTATGGCTTATCATTACGGTCATAATAAGTTGTATTGCTATGGCGATAATTGAAATTATAATTGAGCCGGCTTATTTTGTAAAATCTGCGCTAAAAATATCGTGATTCATTACGTGCAGAACTAAAAAGTCAAACTGCTATATCAGTAAATGAATTTCTTCTCAAAATCGTTAAGCAGATTTCGTTCAAGAAAAAGTATAATGATATTTCAAAGAAAATGTTCAATGTTGTATTAGAAGAGATAAAGAGAGAAAAAGGAAACATCATAATTATTGACAATATGGAAGGTTATGAATTTGAATATTATTGTGCAACGCTGCTTAAAAAAGGCTTTGTAAATGTAGAGGTAACACAAGGTTCAGGAGATCAAGGTGTAGATATACTGGCTCAAAAAGATGATGTCAAATATGCTATTCAATGTAAAAGACATTCAAACCCTTTGGGAAACACTCCTGTTCAAGAGGTTAATGCAGGAAAAATATATTATAAATGTTATGTTGGCGTTGTTATGACCAATTCAATATTCACTTCAGGAGCAATAGAATTAGCAGAGGTTACAGGAGTGTTATTATGGGACGGTTCAAAATAAGAGATATGGAAAAATGATTTTTTTCTCCTAACTTTGTACAAGCTATGTCGAATTTTGTTGAAAGATAAAGGTGATATTATGAAATTAAGTTTTAATCAAATTAAAGAAATTACAACGGGTGCTGTTCTTGTTAAGGAAGAAGATGGAATGATTTCGTTGAAACGGTTTACACAGGAGCAGGAAGAGTTGTATAAAGTAACAAATCAGGATTTTTATAATAAGACTTTTTCTACAGCAGGAATTAAATTTTCATTTAAAACGGATAGCAAAGCTTTATTCCTAAAGTTAAAAACGATGATTTCGTCTTCGCGAAAATATTTTTCAGTTGATATTTTTGTGGATGGAAAGCCTATAGGCTATATTGATAATTTTTCTAATATTGAGTTACCACAAAATTATACACAGATGGAATTTCCTTTGGGTGATTTTTCAAAAAAGTTTCAATTGGGTGAAGGTGAAAAAACTGTATGCGTTCATCTTCCGTGGTCGGTTAAAACAGTAATCGAAGAGATTTCTATCGACGATAATGCTTTTGTCAAGGGAGTAAAGCCTAAAAAGAAATTACTAGCATATGGTGATTCAATAACGCATGGGTATGATGCATTGCGTCCTTCCAATCGCTATATTTCCAAGTTTGCAGATAAACTTGGTGCCGAAGAATTTAATAAAGCGATAGGAGGCGAACGGTTTTTCCCTGAACTTGCAAAGTTAAAAGATGCCTTTGTGCCGGATTATATAACGGTTGCTTATGGCACGAATGATTGGAACTGCATAGAGATGTGTACTTTCAAAGAAAAATGCAAGGGTTTCTATGAAAATTTAATAAAGAATTACCCCGAGTCTAAAATATTTGCAATTACACCAATTTGGAGAAAAGATATGAATCAAGAGAGAGTATTTGGTGCATTTGAAGATGTTGAAAAGACAATCAGAGAGTGTGTAAAAGGCATTGAACATATTACTGTGATTTCGGGATTTGATTTTGTTCCTAAAGATGAAAAATATTATGCAGACTTAAGACTTCATCCGAATGATGAAGGATTTGAAATTTATGCAGAACATTTATACGGTGCTATCAGTTTGGGAATTTAATATACATAGATCATATGCTGATATAATATTTTTTAGTTCTGGCTTGATACGAGCTTCACTTAAAAATTGGCTACAACTAAACCGTATGTCCCGTGTATAGCGGAGAATATTGAAATTTGTACAGAAATAGCGGGTGCTCATACAAAGTTTAAAAGGGAGAAAGCATAACATTGCTGGCCCCAAATTATAAATATAAAAATGAGGTGTAAAAATGGGAATTAAAGAAATTATAGGACAGATATTCGGTATATTCGGACTTTTGATGTTTGTTTTATCCTTTCAATGCAAAAGCAGCAAAAAACTTGTTTTTGTACAAGGTATAGGGGGAATGATGTTTTTTATCAACTTTCTTCTGATCGGTGCATATGGCGCTGCATTGTTTAACCTAACCATTCTTATAAGAGGGCTTTTGTATATGAAAAAAGACGGAAAAGTATGGAAACCTTTGATTGTGGAACTGATGTTTACGGCAGCATATATTTATTCATTGATTTTGGTGAAAGATGATATATTGCAGATTGTTTTGACAACCCTGCCGTATATCTCGCTTTTGATAATGAGCGTGCTTATGTGGAAAGAAAATGGAAAGCTAATAAGATATTTCCAGATTACGACGCTTTCTCCATCTTGGTTGATACATAATATCTTCAATTTCACAATAGGCGGGATATTGGCAGAGGTGTTCAATATGGCTTCAGCTCTTATCTCTATATTGAGATTTAAAACTAAAGAAGATACGCTATAAGCTGTTTTTTAACTGAAAACACTGAAAGAAAAGTTATGATATTTTACAAAAATAAAAACTTCGTGTCATGTTTTTTTAGTAAAAAAACACAAAAAAAGATTGACAAATATATAACGATATGATAATATGAAATCACATAGGAAAGGAGACTTAAAGGAACCAAAAATATATAAGGAACGGGGAAAGAAAATGGATCAGATTATTCTTGAAATGAAAAACATTGACAAAAGATTTTCGGGAGTCCATGCTTTGAAATCCGCAAATATGGAACTCAAAGAAGGTGAAGTTCATGCTCTTATGGGAGAAAACGGAGCAGGGAAATCAACACTTATGAAGGTTCTGTGCGGAATTCACAAGCGAGATGGCGGCGAAGTTTTTCTGTTCGGGCAGGAAGTTAATTTCAATACAATCAAGGATTCTCAGGAAGCAGGCATCAGCATTATTCATCAGGAGCTTAACATGATGAATCATCTGACAGTTGCACAAAATATATACATAGGCAGAGAGCCTATGATAAACGGCATATACATAGACGACAAGAAAATGGAAGAGGATGCCGGGGCACTTTTTGACAGAATAGGTGTAAAAATTGACCCTTCTGCAGTGCTTGGTACACTTACAGTAGGAAAACAGCAGATGGTTGAAATTGCAAAGGCAATTTCAAGAGACTGTAAAATACTTATTCTTGACGAACCGACAGCCGCGCTTACTCAGGTTGAAGTTGAGGAATTGTTCAACATCATGAATGATCTTAAAGCAAAAGGTATCGGAATGATATACATCTCGCATCGTATGGATGAAATCAACAGAATTTCAGATCGAATAACAGTAATGCGCGATGGTGAATATGTAGGTACGCTCATAACAAAAGATACAACCAAAGACGAAATCGTTAAAATGATGGTAGGAAGAGTTATTTATGGCGATAAAAAAGAGCATAGTAACGTTCCGGAAAATGCAGAGGTTGTTTTAGAAGTCAGAAACTTAAACAGGGGCAAAGAAATAAAAGATGTAAGTTTCAAATTGAGAAAAGGCGAAATCCTCGGTTTTTCAGGGCTTATGGGCGCAGGAAGAACAGAGGTTGCCCGTGCGATATATGGAGCGGATCCTATTGATAGCGGAGAAATCTTTATAAATGGTGAAAAAATTAAAATAAAAACACCGTCAGATGCAGTTAAAAAAGGTATTTGTTATCTTTCGGAAGACAGGAAAAGATACGGTCTTATGCTTGATAAGTCAGTCGCAGAGAATTCGGTTCTTGCATCGCTTGACAATTATATCAAACTGGGCTGGATTAAAGACAGTATTATAGAGTCAGACGCAGAAAAAACAAATGCAAAACTTAAAACAAAAACACCTTCGATGAAGCAGTTGCTTAAAAATCTTTCGGGTGGAAATCAGCAGAAGGTTATTATTGCAAGATGGCTTCTTAAAAATTCCGATATATTTATCTTTGATGAACCTACAAGAGGTATTGATATTGGAGCAAAGAGCGAAATGTATACTCTTATGGAAGAACTTGCATCTTTAGGAAAGTCAGTCATTATGATTTCATCAGAATTGGCGGAAATCCAGAGATTAAGCGACAGAGTTGTAGTAATGTGTGAAGGTCGTATAACAGGCGAAATTGACATTAAAGATGCAACTCAGGAAAAAATCATGGCTTATGCTACAATGAGAGAATAAGCAATTGCTAAACGAGAGGAGATAGTGAAATATATGAAAAATTCAAATACATTTGCTTCAATAGTTAAAAAGAGTATGCAGAATATGATTATAATAGGTGCACTGGCAATTCTCGTACTCATATTCTGGGCGTTAAACCCTAACTTTTTAGGGAAATACAATATAGTAAGCATGGCGCAGTCATTGGCTCCATATGCAATTATGGGACTTGGTGTTACCTTTGTAATTGCAACAGGCGGGATTGACCTTTCAATTGGTACCACTTGTATTGCAGCTGCAGTTATTGCAGGTAAACTCTATATGAATGGTATGCCTTTGGTATATACAATTCCGATTATGATTGCAATAGGTGCCCTTGTTGGTTATATTAATGGTCTTTTAGTTGCAAAACTTAAAATTCCTGCATTTATTGCCACACTTGGTACAATGATGTTCGGAAGAGGTCTTAGCGCCATTATAGTTTCAATACCTAACATCTTTTTCCCGGGCGGAACGTGGTTCAACAAGTTATTTTCTAACTTTAATGGAGTTCCTGTAGGACTAATCTGGGTGTTGCTTTTTGCTCTGATTTGTATGTACCTTATGTACAAATGCAAAATCGGAAGATACATTCTTTCAATCGGAAGTAACGAAGAAGCGACAAGACTTTCAGGTATCGACACAGATAAGTATAAAATTATCGCTTACACAATTGCGGGTATTGGCACAGGTATTGCAGCAATTTTCTGGGCAGCATCATTTACAACAGTTGCATCAGCAACAGGTAACGGTATGGAACTTGACGCCATAGCGGGCGTGTACATCGGCGGAACATCTGCTGCCGGCGGTACAGCTTCTATTGCGGGCTCCGTAATTGGCGCGGTTATGCTTGTTGTTATCAGAAGCGGACTTAACTTTGTACTTGCTAAGTTCAATCTTAACGTTAACTCAACCTATGTTACATATGTTCTGACAGGTATCATTGTAGTAGTTGCAGTTTTAATGGATGTTATCAAGAACAAAAACGCAAACAAGGTAAAAAAAGAAAAGAAATTAAAAAAAGAAAAGTCTCATGCTTAAAAAATATAAAAACGCACGCAAACCACTTATTAAATCATCGTTAGAAGGAAATAATTAATAAAAGGAGGATATTTTATGAAAAAAATATTATCAATTATTTTAGTGGTAACAATGCTTGCAATCGTACTTGCAGGTTGCGGAGGAACTGGTACAGAAACAGGTGCAGGTGCAGCTGATAAAACAATTGCGGTAGTTGCAAAAGGTGAATCTCACGCATTCTGGCAGTCGGTTAAAGCAGGCGCAGAAGCAGCAGGCGAAAAATATGGTTATAAAATCACATTCAGAGGCCCTGCAAGCGAATCAGCCAAAGACCTTCCTTCACAGAAGGAAATGGTTCAGACAGCGCTTTCAAACAACGCATCAGCAATCGTTTTGGCAACAATCGGCGAAGGCTTTGTTGACCTTTTGACTCAGGCTAAAGATAGCAATATTCCTGTAGTTCAGTTTGACAGCGGTATTTGGGCAAACGATGTTGCAGCTCTTGATGCAGCAGGTAAAAACCCATTGGTAGCCCATGTTGCTACAAGCAACTATTTGGCGGCAGGTACAGTTGCTGAAAACTTCTATGCTGCAATCAAAGAAGATATTGCAGCAGCAGATGAATATATTGTAGGTGTTATCCAGCACGACGAAACACAGACGGGTATCGACAGAGCAACAGGCTTCATTGATAAGTTCAGTGAACTTGCAGATGCAGATGCTTCAACAAAAGGTAAATATAGAATTGAAAAAGAAGTTAAGCCTGGTGATGCTGACAATGCTTACAAGGCAGCCCTTGAGGCACTTGCAGAAAAAGGCGCATCAGCAATCTTTATGTCCAACGAGGGCGTTGTTAAACAGGTTTACGATGCTATCGGTGCTGCAGGTGCAAAATATGATGAAATCAAATTTGCAGGTTATGACGCAGGTACAAAGCAGATCGAATGGATGAAGAAGACAACAGGTCCGAAACTCGTTGGTGCAGTTGCACAGGATTCATTCCAGATTGGTTATCAGGCAGTTGAACAGGCAGTATTTGCATTGGAAGGTAAAGAAGTTACAGAAAAGGTTGACATTGCAGGTGCATGGTGGGATGCAACAAATGTTGACGAAATGATTGAAAAGAATTTGGTATATCAGGGATAATTTTAAATAGCGTTGCGTTTTTAGCTAGATCGACAAGCACTCTCTTTAAAGAGAGTGCTTGTTTTTGCTTAAAATGCGCAAAAACTGACCTTGCGACACAGATTCTTTAATTGACTGTATAGATGCTTTATGGTATAATAATTAGAATAAAACCGTTCAGGAATTTTAAAATTCAAATTAGTGTTGAAATTTTTAGAAAGAAGAAAAAACAGTGAAAGGAAAAGTATTAACAGCTTTTATGTATGTTGCGCTTGCATTAGTTGCAGTTGCAGGTGGAGCACATTGGGCAAGTTTAATCTTTTTTAACGATATGGTTAATCTTTATCACGGAGGTATTTTAATATATATATTTCTCTTCATTCTTTTTGCAGGAATTGGATTGCCGATTTTAAAATATAGAAAATATTAACAAAAATGGATTTTGACAACTGTTCTAATAATAGCTTTATTAATTACACCAATATTTAATAATGGTATTTTGGGATATGTGGAGGA
>JAHAZB010000132.1 GCA_018384175.1 Eubacteriales bacterium | reverse complement strand
ATTTATATAGATATAAAGGAGATTATTCTAATGAGTCTTAATACACAAGAAAAGCTTCGTTGTCCGAAATGCGGTTGTCTTAATGACATTACGCTCTGGCAGTCTTTAACAGTGTCCGACAGCCTGGACCTTAAGCAGGCATTATTAAAAGGTGAGCTTAACGTACTCATTTGCAAAGATTGCGGTTCAAGAGCTATTGTCCCAACTCCTCTTCTCTACCACGATGAAGAAAAAAAGTTGATGCTGTCTTTTATGCCTACTGAAAACGCAGAAGAAGCAAACAAACAGTTTGAATCGATAAAAAGCAGTTCTAAAGAATCAGGCGAGCTTGAAGAACTTAAAGGTTACAATCTGCGTTATATTTCAGACTACAACACACTGCTTGAGAAGCTATTGATTTTCGACAGTGGTCTTAGCGATAAGACAATCGAGGTAATAAAGCTGATGGTACTGCTTCAGGAGCCTGACATGGCAGATAAAAGAACCGCTCTTTTTGGCAAACGATACGATGACGGAAGTATCGAAATAATGGTAAGAAACCTTGATGATGGCGCTGTTTTCACATCAAAAGCACCGCCTGAAACCTACAAAACCATACATACTGCACTCAAAAGCTCAGGTGTTAAGGATATAAGCTTTGATTGGGAAATAGTTGACAGAGAATATGCAGAAAAGCTTTTAGGCTGCTGAAAGTATAATTGATTGATGAAAAATTATTACGGTATCGGAAATAAAAATGGTTCTGTAACAGCTAAAATCAAAGTATATACTAAAAATACCGGAAGACCATCTTCTCGCACTGTTACCGATTCCGATTCAGAAAAAAGCCGATTTCGTCTTGCAAAATACATAGCAGTAAAAGAGCTTGCACTGCTATACGAAAAGGCATATGCTGAGCTTGGCGAGTCCGCCGCAATGATATTTTACATACATCAAATGATGTTGGAGGATGATACCTTTACCGACAGAGTGTGTTCTATTATCGACACGCGTCTTGTAAATGCTGAAACCGCTGTATATGACACCTGCATCGAATTAGCAGAAGTATTCAACAATCTCGATGACAGCTATATAAGTGAGAGAAGGACTGACGTATTTGATATTTGTGAGAGAGTTATTGCAATACTCAAGAACGAAAGCCGCTCATTTCCGATTCTTTCGGAGCCGTCTATAATAGTAGCAGATGACCTTTCTCCAAGTGAATTACTTTTACCAAAGAGAGAGTTTATCGCCGGTATTGTGCTTTTCAGCAGCAGTAACAATTCTCATACTGCCATTCTTGCAGACAAAATGAAAATACCTATGCTGACAAGAGTAGATTCTGACCAAAACATAATAGCATCTGATATAACAGCTACTCTTGATTCAGACAATGGTGTTATCACAACAGAATAGGTCAAAAAACACACTAATCCCCCAAAGTATCTTTGGGGGATTTACAGTTACTTACAACTTATTTTTAATTCCGTCTTTTATGCCTTTGATTATCGTTTCTTTCGCTTTTTCAGCAATCTTATTATCAAGCGGCAATGTATCCTTTAGCGGATATTCAAGTCCCATCGCTTCGTACTTTGACTTACCCAAGTCATGATATGCCAGTACATCAACAGCTTTTAGTGTAGGAAGTCCTGATGCAAAAAGTCCTATTTTGTACCAGTCATCTTCCCTATCCGTAATATCAGGAACAACCACGTGTCTTAGCCAGATATCAACGCCCTTACTGCTCACATATTCAGCAAAATCAAAAACAGACTTATTTCCCATACCTGTAAGCTTTTTATGTTCTTCATCATCTATATGCTTTACGTCAAGCATAACCAAGTCTGTATTACCAAGAAGCTCATCATAGTCCGCCGCTCTATCTGATGTAAAGCCGGCTCCTGACGTATCTATACAAGTGTGTACACCCTTACTTTTCACTTTCCTAAAAAGCTCTGCCACAAACCCCTTTTGCATAAGCGGTTCACCGCCGGTTACAGTAATTCCGCCATTTGTAAAAGCACTGCCCTTATCGTACTCTGCAATTATCTCATCAACAGACATTTCACAACCTCCCGAAAAATCCCACGTATCAGGATTATGGCAATAAAGGCATCTCATAGGGCATCCCTGCATAAATACAACAAATCGTACTCCAGGTCCATCTACCGTACCAAAGCTCTCTGTCGAGTGTATTCTGCCTTTTATTTCATTATTTGACCAACTCATAAAATGGTATCTCTCCTATCGCAAATTCTCTGTCTTGTAAGTAGTCAAGGCATCCTGCATCAGTTTTGAAGGAAAACTTGAGTCTGTGCGAGCAAAGCGACTGTCTGAAAACACCTGCAGCTTTGTTTATATCATTCTTTCCGTATTTGCCATCCCCAATAAGCGGATGTCCTATAAACGCAAAATGTGCTCTTATCTGGTGCGTTCTTCCTGTTTTTAACAAAACCTCCAAAAGTGAACGACCTTTCCCCTCATAAAGAACTTTGTATGCGGTAATAATCGTCTTTGCCCCCTCAGTCGGATTATGGTAAACATATACCTGTTTTTTATGCTCATCACGGCGTAAATATGCTCTGAGTTCCCCGTTTTTTTCTTTCATTATTCCATCTACAACACATATATAATACTTTTCTATTTCCCTGTTCTTTATCTTTTCGTTCATTATGCGAAGTGCTTCGGCGTTTTTTGCAGCAATAACAATTCCACGAGTATTTCGGTCAATACGGTTACATAACGCAGGTGCAAAGCTTTGCTCTTTGTCAGGGTCATATTCACCCTTTTTCCAGATGTAACACTTTATATAATCTATCAATGTTGCATTATTTCCGTCTTCGTCCTCATGTACACAAAGCCCTTGCGGTTTGTCCACAAGTATTATATTCTCGTCCTCATATACTATATCAAGCTTAGGGTTCAGTTTCTTAAATGAATCATCAGCTATTTTCTCAAAGAATTCATCGTTATAATATAGCTTTAGAACATCTCCCTCATTAAGCTTCACCCCTGCATCCTTTGCGTGTTTTCCATGAAGACGTACACACTCTTTCCTTAGTCCCTTGTACAGCATTGAGTCAGGAATAGACGGCATAAGCTTATGTAAAAATTTGTCAAGTCTCTGCCCGGCATCGTTTTTGCCTATTATAAATTCTCGCATTTTATCTTCTCCATAACTTTTTTGTCATTTTCTATTGTATCACAAATCAAATTGTGATACAATAGAAAAATAAAACGTTTATGAGGAGTATTGATTAAATGGGACTTTTTGGCAATAATTATTCAAAACCGGGACCTGGTATTTCAAAGGATGCACCGGAGAAAAAGGGTATCTTCAGATACTTCGAAATGTTCTTTAGAAAATTCTGGAAGCTTTTACAGGTAAATATGCTATACTTTGCTGTAAGTATTCCTTTTATGGTTATTATGTTTTTACTTTCACCAACTGATTATCTGGTAAATCTTGTATACGGCTCAATTACCGATGAAGCAACATTCATATCCCTGATAATACGGGCAATGTTTGCAGTAATGATGCTTATTCTCTTTGGCAGCGGTCCTGCCTCTGCTGCGTATGCGTACATAACTCGTTGTTTTACAAGAGCAGAACACGCATGGATTCTTTCTGACTTCAAGGACAAGTTCAAGGAGAATTTCAAGCAGGGTATTATTCTTTCAATTGTAGACATTTTGTTTGTGGCTCTTGTTGTAGTTGCATACAGTGTTTATCTTTCACAGTATTCAAGCACAGGCTCATCAATATGGATGATTATTCTTGCCTTGCTTACTACTATGACATTCCTGTATACAATAATGCATTTTTATATCTATCAGTTTATGGTAACATTCCAAATCAAAACAGTACAGTTATTTAAGAATGCATTTATCTTTGCTGCAGCAAATATGCCTATGTGCATTTTCCTGCTTGTATTTGCAATAGCATTTAATTTTGCGTTGTTTACATTTATTCCAAATCCAATGCTTGTACTTATATTGGATTTTATAGTAGGAATTTCACTTGCACGCTTCCCGATAGAATATTCGGCATCACGTGCAATTTCAAAGAAGCTTTTATCAACTCTTGAAACAAAAGAGGAAGAGCCGGAAGAGACAGTATTCAGTGATGATGCTGCCAAGAACGCAAACAAAGGAGAGGAATAATTTGCAGGATGCAATAGCAAATTTTGATGTTGCTGTTATAGGTGCAGGACATGCCGGATGTGAAGCGGCGTTAGCTGCGGCACGTCTTGGTATGAAAACTGTAATCTTTTCAATAAGTCTTGATGCCGTAGGTAATCTCCCCTGTAACCCCAGTATCGGTGGAACTGCAAAGGGGCATTTAGTTCGTGAAATTGATGCACTCGGCGGCGAGATGGGAAAAGCTGCCGATGCTTCATTCATTCAATCGAAGATGTTAAACCGCGGCAAAGGTCCTGCCGTTCATTCTCTGCGTGCTCAGATTGACCGTAAGACATATCACAGAGAAATGAAAAAGAGGCTTGAAACTCAGCCACTTCTTCAGCTTAAGCAGGCAGAGATATGTGATGTGATTGTTGAAAACGGTGCTGTCGCAGGTGTTAAGACACATCTTGGAACAATATATGGTGCAAAGGCAGTAATTGTATGCTCAGGCACATACCTTAAAGGAAAAATACTGATAGGCGACTATGAAAGAGAAAGCGGTCCTGACGGAACGTTCCCGTCAAACGAATTGTCTGAAAACCTTAAAAAACTTGGTATAACTCTGCGTCGTTTCAAAACAGGTACTCCTGCAAGAATACACGCAGATTCTCTGCGTTTTGATGAAATGGAAGAAGAACACGGCGACGAAAAAATCACCCCGTTTTCTTTCGAAACAGAGGCTCCCGGAGAAAATCTCGCTTGTTGTTATCTTACATACACTAACGAGGAAACGCACAAAATAATTCTTGACAACATAGAAAAAGCACCTATGTATTCAGGACGTGTAAACGGTGTAGGTGCACGTTACTGTCCATCTATCGAAGACAAGGTTGTACGTTTTTCAGACAAGCCAAGACATCAGCTATTTATCGAGCCAATGGGACTTGACACCAGAGAAATGTATGCACAAGGCATTTCAACAGGACTTCCCGAAGATGTTCAGCTAAAGATGCTAAGAACAATTAAAGGTCTGCAGGATGTCGAAATTATGCGTCCTGCATATGCAATAGAATATGATTGCTGCGACCCGACCGAATTATATCAGACATTGGAATTCAAGAACATTTCAGGTCTTTACGGCGCAGGACAATTTAACGGTACAAGTGGATATGAGGAAGCTGGAGCACAAGGACTTGTTGCTGGTATAAATGCAGCTCTCAAGCTTTCAGGAAAAGAACCTATGATACTTCTTCGTGAAGACGGATACATAGGCACATTAGTTGATGACCTTGTAACCAAAGGCACAAATGAGCCTTACCGTATGATGACATCACGTTCAGAATACAGACTTCTTTTACGTCAGGACAATGCTGACGAGAGGCTTACCCCGATTGGATACCGTGTAGGCTTGATAAGCGAAGAAAGGTATAAAAAATTCTTGAACAAGCAACGGCTTATAAATGATGAACTAAAGAGAATTGAGTCAATTGTACTCTCTCCGAAGGTTATAAATCCCATATTAGAATCAGTAGGCGGAAGCACAGTTTCAACAGGACTTCGTATGAGCGATGCAATAAGAAGACCTGAGCTGACTTATGATTCCCTCGCCGCAGTAGACCCAAACCGTCCATCACTTCCTTATGATGTTTGTGAAGAGGTTGAAATCAAAATCAAGTATGACGGATACATAAAACGTCAGAGGCAGCAGGCAGAGCAGGTTAAAAAGCTTGATACAAGACCACTCCCTCAGGACATTGATTATCATTCAATTTACGGTCTTCGAATAGAAGCAAGACAAAAGCTTGATAAAATCAAACCAAGCTCACTCGGTCAGGCATCAAGAATATCTGGTGTATCACCGTCAGATATTTCGGTGCTTATTATCTGGCTTGAGGCAAACGGAAAATAATTTTATGAGGAGGTATTTATGCTATTTAATTCATTAGAGTTTCTAATATTTTTTCCGATAGTAACTCTTCTCTACTTTATCATACCACACAAAGCAAGATACCTCTGGTTATTGGGTGCAAGCTATTATTTTTATATGTGCTGGAATCCGCAGTACGCACTTTTGATGGCGGCATCTACTATATTTACATGGCTTGGCGGTGCTGTTATTGACAAAACAAAAAACACTTCTGCCAGAAAAGCTGCAGTAGGACTGAATTTTGCAATAAATTTGCTGATTTTGTTCTTCTTTAAGTACTTCACATTCACAGTTGATAACGTAAACAGTCTGCTTACTGCACTTCACCTATCACCTGTAAATGTAAGATTTGATGTAATTTTGCCTGTTGGTATATCTTTTTACACCTTTCAGGCTTTAGGCTACACTATGGATGTTTATCGAGGTGATATAAGACACGAAAGAAATATTTTGAAATATGCTCTTTTCGTATCCTTCTTCCCTCAGCTTGTTGCAGGTCCTATTGAAAGGTCTAAGAATCTTATACATCAGCTAAACGAAGAACATCATTTTAATTATGACCGTATGGTAAGCGGACTTTTATTGATGCTGTGGGGCTTCTTTCAGAAGATTGTAATTGCCGACAGGGCAGCCATACTTGTCGATACAGTTTACGGCAATGTAAACTCATTCTATGGATTTCATTTCGCCGTTGCTACAATACTGTTTGCGGTGCAGATTTACTGTGATTTTAACAGCTACACAACAATTGCAAGAGGCGTAGCAAGAGTTATTGGTATGGAGCTTATGGAAAACTTTAACGTTCCTTATTTTGCAAGATCGGTTGCAGATTTCTGGAGCAGATGGCATATTTCCCTTACAGCTTGGTTTAGAGATTATCTCTATATCCCATTGGGTGGAAACAGAAAAGGAGCAATAAGAAAATACTTCAATATTTTTACTGTATTCCTTGTAAGTGGGTTATGGCACGGCGCAAGCTGGAACTATATTGTATGGGGATTAGTACACGGCATTACAAGAATTTTAGGTGATATTACAAACAACACCAGACACCTTATTGCAGACCTTATGGGAATGAAACGAAACAGACCGTATTACCCTGTTTTTCAGGTGATTCTAACGTTTATAATAGTATGCTTTGCGTGGATTTTCTTCCGTGCAGAAAATCTTTCATCTGCGGTATACATTATTCGAAAAATCCTTTTGGATTTCAGACCATGGCTTATCTTTGGCGGCGGACTAATCGAGATGGGACTTACTACTGCAGATTTATGTGTTTTAATTTGCTCTATCGCTGTTCTTTTAATTGCAGATACACTAAAATACCATAATATAGGAGCAAATGCGGCAATACTCAAAATGCACATTATACCACGTTTTGCACTTATTCTTACGTTGCTCTTTGTAACATTGATATTCGGAATATACGGCGCAGGATATTCCTCGTCGCAGTTTATATATTTCCAATTCTGATTTTGGAGGACAAGATGAAAAAGCTATTTCGTGCCGTTTTATTCTTGCTTATTGCTGTCTTTATCTTTGTAAGCATTGACCGCATCTTAGCAAGAAAGACAATTAGCGGCTGGTGGAATATGACAACTAAAATACACAGTTTCTTTAACTCCGAGCCTGATAAATATGACGTGATTTTCTGCGGCTCATCGCACGCATACTGCAGCTTTAATCCGCTTGTTATAGGCGAGGAAACAGGGCTTTCGTCGTATACAATCGCAACTCAGAAGCAACCTCTTTGGGCTACCTACTACTATATAAAAGAAGCGATTGAAAGGCAGAACCCTTCTCTTATCGTGCTTGATTGCTTTGCTTTTTCTCTTACTGACGAATATGCAGACGATGCTACAAACTATACTTTTACCGATGATTTTCCATTCGGGATAAACAAGCTTAAAATGATAAAAGAATCAGCACCATCTGATAAACGCTTTGACCTTCTTTTTAAGTTTACAAAATATCACTCAAGATGGAGCGAGCTTACAAGCGAAGATTTCAACTACAATCCTTCCGAGCTTTATGATTATTTATATGGCTACTGTATGCTAACAAGTACTGCAAAGGATTTGGTGAAAAATAGTTCTAACGATTATATTGTTACTCCTTCCTCAGACAAAAATGAGCTTTGGCTTAAGAACATAATCAAGCTTTGCAAAGAGAAAAATGTTGAGCTTATGATTGTAAAAACACCACTTTGCGAAAATGACGGTGAACGCGGATATTTTGAGCGCGCAAAAGAAATCGCAGAAAAGAATGGTGTAGAGTTCGTCTATTACAACGATTTCTTCGACAAGATAGGACTTAGCCTTTCCACCGACTTCTTTGACCGCGCACACTTGAATTATAAGGGTGCAGATAAATTCAGCAGATATTTTGCAAAAACCGCTCTTTCGGGCATTTCACCAAAAAGAGCGCTTGATGATAGGTTTTATAACAGTTTAGAAAGATATAAAAGAGAATTCAACGGCGACAGCAATCCTTTTTACTATTCGCCGAAATTTAACTAACGGGAGATAATCATATGTCATACAAACGAGTTTTAACAATACAGGATATATCGTGCGTGGGACAGTGCTCACTTACTGTCGCCTTACCGATAATTTCGGTTTGCGGTGTAGAAACATGCATACTTCCCTCTGCCGTATTATCTACGCATACCGGCGGATTCAGCGGCTTTACTTTCCGCGACCTTACCGACGATATACCAAAAATTACAGAGCATTGGAAAAAGGAGAATATTAGCTTTGATGCAGTATATACCGGTTATCTTGGTAGCATAAAGCAGATTGACTATGTAGCTGATATCATAGATGACTCTGATGCTATAAGCATTGTTGACCCTGTAATGGGCGATAAGGGCACGCTATATACCGGATTTGATACAGACTTTGTTTCAGCAATGAAAAAGCTTTGCGAAAAGGCTGATATTATTATTCCTAATATTACTGAAGCCTGCTTTATGACCGGTGTTGCTTATAAAGAGGAATATGACAGTACATACATAGACACATTACTTTCTGAACTCAGGAAATTCTGCAATGGTACAATCATTTTAACCGGTGTCAGCTACAACGATTTATCGACAGGTGTTGTTGTTTATGAAAAGAATAAGCTCTCCTATTACGAACACAAAAAGCTCGCAGGAAGTTGCCACGGAACAGGCGATATCTACGCATCCGCTTTTACAGGTGCATTATTAAACGAACAAAGCATCACCACAGCCGCTAAAACAGCAGCCGACTTTACACTAATGTGCATTGAAAACACAGACAGTAGTCATTGGTATGGTGCTCAATTTGAAAAGGTGCTCCCCGCTCTTGCCAAGATGCTTAAATAACTTGAAATATTCTCCAATATGTGATATACTCTACAAGGTAGCAAAATAGCTGCCGGAAAGGTAACGGTTATTATGGATATAAAACAAAATGCAAGCTTTATGGTCGACCACCGACGTTTTAGCGAAGGACTTTATATATCGAGAATTGACGGAGATATAACAACATTTGATATGCGTACGAGAAAGCCTAACTCACACGAAGTTATGGACAATGTAACTATGCATACTTTTGAGCATATGTTCTCCACATACATCAGAAATACTGACCTCGATGTTCTATATTTCGGACCTATGGGTTGTCAGACAGGTTTTTATCTTTTGGTAAGAAATGCAGACAACGACAAGGTTCTATCTGAAATCAAGTCTTCACTTTCAAAAATAATCTCGCATGAGGGCGAGGTATTTGGTGCATCTGAAATTGAATGTGGCAATTACCTATCTCTTTCACTCCCCTCTGCTGTAAAAGAAGCAGAGCGCTATCTTGAAGTTTTAACCACTTCGCCTGTTGACTACAAATACTACTAATAAAGGACGAATTACAATGCTTGGAATACTTGGTGCAATGGATATAGAGGTTGACGGTCTTAAGGCTATGGCAACCAATGTTAAAGAGAAGATAATAAGCGGTAAAACCTTTATCTCCGGTAAAATACACGGCAAGGATGTCGTTATAGCAAAATGCGGAATAGGAAAAGTCAATGCCGCTCTTGGCGCAGAGGCAATGATTCTAAAATACAATCCTGACCTGATAATCAATACAGGAGTAGCAGGTTCACTTACAAAAGACCTTTCCATAGGTGATATTGTAATAGCTGACAGCGTTTGTCAACATGATTTTGACACGAGTCCATTAGGAGACCCTGTTGGTCTTATCCCAGAGGTAAATCTCATAAAAATCCCTGCTGATAATGCGGCATTTTCCAAGCTTGAAGCAGTTATAGCAAAGCTTGGTCTTAAATCTAAAACCGGCGCAGTTGCATCCGGCGATGCTTTTATTGCAAGCTCAGAAAAAAAGGATTATATCGTATCCACCTTCGGCGCATTAGCTTGTGAAATGGAAGGAGCAAGCATAGGTCAGGTCTGTGCAGTAAATAAAACACCATTTGCGGTACTTCGTGCATTATCTGACAGTGCAGATGAGGGCTCTTGTGAAGACTATCCGACATTCTGTAAGCTTGCCGCAAAAAATTCTATTGATGTAATAAGTGAATTTATAAAAGCCGACTAAGTCGGCTTTTTTCTTATTCTTATTCCAAAAATTCTTCTGCAATTGGTGTCAGAACAAATTCTCTTACATCCTTTTTCAGGCTTATTGCAAGCCAGCATTTTACATATATTGAAATAAAAGTACAAAGCGGCAAAACAGTTAGTCCAATATTATCAAACAGTTGGGCACTTTCATATATATCACCTTCTGTAACATTTACCAAAAATACTGGTATTCCCTTCTCAATTGCTTTTCTGCAAAACATTTGCAGTTTCTCATTAGCAGTATTTAGTGTCCCCGAATGATATGGCTTCATAATCACAGCTTTCACACCATCCAATGAATAACTAAAGCTATCACAGGGGTGGCTGTCTATAACAAGAATTTCAGGTGCTTGGCAGTATTGGGGGATTTGTATTCCTGTATTTACGGTTGATTTTTTATAAGTACTGTTTAATATAAAATCACCATTATAAGATGCATACGGACAATCATCAATACTGTAAACGTCTGCAGAAGCTTCCATATGCTGCACAATTCTCGTAGCGCGATGTATGTCAACCGTTTCCTTATTCTCATTCTTATAACTGACAAATACACCTCTGCAGGATTTGCTTTTTATCAAGCTCACCGCTGTCGCAAAATTTACAGTACCGTTTTCCCTTTCATCCTCAAGCGTATATGCCGAGCATACTACAACAATCGGAACAGAAGTATCTGAAAAGGCATAGGAAAGTGCCGCAGAAGTGTACTGCAAAGTATCACTGCCATGCGTAACTATTATACCGTCATAATTTATATTGATATTTTCACAAACTGTATCAATAATTATATTAAGTTCTGTTTCTGAAAGGTTTTCGCTAAGCATTGTGCAAGGTTGAACTGTATCAAATTCTGTTGTGTTATCATCATACAGTCTGCGATATTTGTTTATTAAAATACTGTCGTTTTTGCTGTCAGGTGATATCCAGCCGTGGGTTTTACGAATGGCCAAATTTCCACCCGGTAATAAAAAAATGATTTTAATTTTGATAGTCCGGGTGCCATATAATAAATAATTTAACACAAAAAGCATAAAAATAA
>JAHAZB010000124.1 GCA_018384175.1 Eubacteriales bacterium | reverse complement strand
CTTTATGGAAGGTAGAAAAAGAAAAAATTACTTCTCGCGTGTTTTACTTGAAATATGTCTTCCATTTGGCTTGCTATATGCTTTGTATATTTTTACAGACAATGTTATTTCAGAAAAATTTGTAATATTCAGTATAATGATAAGGAACTTTGCGATGTCTTCGCAGATTGTGTTGGATGTAAATTCAAAAAATATGTTGGGCATATATGAAAACCTGGCATGTACCAGATTGGATATTAAGCAGGTTGTCAGTATAGAAGCTATTACGGCGTTCCTGACGGATCTGGGATCAACCCTATGTTTTAGCCTGACAAACTGGTTAGTTTTCTTTTTCCTTCTGGGAAAAGAAAAGGGAGCTATTTTTTATATAGTTCCATTTATTATGTCAATCATATTGAATTTGCTTTTTTCTATTTTGACATCATATATTTCCACCATACGAGGAATGCGATTTGATACGGCAGGACTTTTTCCCTTTTGTGGAATGGCAGTATCGATTTTGACTTTATTTTTTTCGAGTATTTTCATGCAAATTGCTGTTGCGTGGTTCTATGCGATTGTATTATGCACTATATTATGGGTACGTTTGAAAAAATTATCGTTTGAATCATTTGGCAAGTACTAATTGAAAAAGGAAAATAGGGATTGTGGAAATCATTCATGAGAATAGGAGTCGAGGGACTGTGAAATAGTTTCAGTAAAGAAAGACCTTGCGTTCAGTACATCCATCACTGAACGCAAGGTCTTTTGTATTACAAGAATTTCACATAAACTATGCAACCAATCATATATGGTTTTATGTCATATAGCGTCAAAAATAAAAAATGAAAAAGCATAATTTATTTGCAGATAATTAATCCAAATCTCAAATATTGTGTTATAATCCTATCTTTGACAGTTAGAAAAAGGTAAAAACCTCACAACAAGCATAAACACGCTGTTTGTGAGGTTTTCTTTATTGAAAAGAATGTAGCTATTTTTCTTTTTTCTTAGTATGACCTGAATCCGTGAAACTCAGTTATTTTTTTACAGGAACTGCTTAGAATAGATGTAATTCACTGTTTTACACCGAATTCAAGTACACAATTCCTGTTTGTTGCGTAAGTTATATCTATTTTCAGCCTATAAAACGAAAAAATGGCGCACCTTAACAAGCCTTTTTCTGTTTTATGTTTTAGGCCAAAGCAAAACGATTATAAATATCCATAAAAACATGACGCCACACATTACTGCAGCCAATTGCCAGGACAATCCGTCGCCCATGGGTTGTTATATGTCCGGCAATTTGAATCAGATTCCCTATCACGGTTCTGATACGTCTTCTTTTGACAGGATGTTTTGTTTTAGGAACCCGCTTGCTTTTTAGCGACTCCTGACCTATTAGTCGCAAAATATTATACGCAAGCACAGTTAATTCAAGAACCAGCTCATTTGTATCAAATTTGCCGGATGGAAGTCTTTCAACATCCATATCTGTCTTGATTTCACTGTGAAACTGTTCGCATTCGCCGTGAGCATGATAACCATTTATGATATCATCATCGCTCCAGCCCAGATTGGTCCATATGGTATTGCACTCAATATCCGGAACCAGAAGAAACTGCCCGTTTTTATCAGTTGTACGTTCAATTACCTCATATACTATACGCATGGTAATGGTTTTGGATTTTCCTTCGGAATCTGTATATGCTACATCTTTCCATGAAGAACCAATGTAAACAGTTTTACCTTCACGGGGATTGCGGATGTCCTTACAGCATTCCTTTACTTTGGAAATCCAATCTTTTTTGGATTCTCCTCTTCGAAGATTTCTTTTTACAATAAACCATGAGCCATCTTCGATAAGAATGCCCAGATTTTCAGCAGCATCATTACCTGCATCCATACGAACCAGCAGTTGCTTATCTGTCAGTTGATGTCCGAGCCTAAGTGTTTGCTTTAAAAATGCAGGTGTATTACACTGGCAATGCTGACTTCCTTCGCGTAGCTCTGTATTGGCAAGAAAACCCTCTGTGCCAATGTATGCCATCATTGGTGCATAACCATCAAACCCTTTGTAGGTATGTGCAACTCCTTCCTTATGAGTTTTTGAATTATCCATAGGAGTGACATCAAGATCCAAGGGTACTAACCCAGACTCTAATGCTGAAGGCTGGACATTGAAGGTATTAAACATGTCAACATTTGCATTCAGGATTTCTTCTCTTAACGAAGAGCCTATGTCATCCATACGCTGACGTAAGGTCTCGGCAGATGGAATCGCCCTTGTGATACCAAGAGCAAGCCTGTAATACTCAGGATCATCAGACATCTCATTGATAGAATCATAAGAAGTCTTGCCCTGACAAAGAAGTCCTATATAAGAAAGAAGAATATCTCCATTTTTGATTTGGCTCTGGGAACGTTTGCCATCAACTTTCATGTTATTGCACTTCTTAATGAAGTTACTTTTGCCAAGCAGCTGTCCCACAAGAGATAATCCGCTGGGAGTAATTAGTCTTTCATTGGAAAATTCGATTACAAGTTTTTTCATAAGTATCCACCTCATATATTGATACTTGTATTATACTATATGAGGTACGAAAAACATTGAAAAATATAAGGATTTCATGTGTTTTTATCTTCACCCATTGGGTGAAAACAAAAACTTGAAATGAAACCGTGTTACACCCAGTATTTATAGGGTATACGCCCGAAATTGTGATAATGAGTTTCACGGATTAAGGTATTACTTTAACACAAACATATGTTTGTACTAAATGATATCGCAATAGCTATGGATTTTTATTGGATTATTCTATAATTTTCGTAATTTTCACATATATATGTAATGTGGTTTTAGATTGACAACATGATTCCTCTGTGTTAGTATTTAGCTGTAATCAAATTAATTTAAAATGAAAGAGGTGATTAGTATGAAAAAATTGTATACGACGATTTTATTTCCGATAGTATCCGATGACATATTAATTACCGATATTTTTGCCAGATAAAGTATCTGTTCAAGTAATGTGTGACGCATCCGATGAAATCGGGTGCGTTTTTTGCTTTATGGGAAATTTCGTCCTATAAAGCAAAAACGCTCCGCGAGGATGCGCACTCGCGCGAGTTGAAATATGTCGCATGTGTGACCGCACTCGGCGCGAGAGTTTCGCAAGCGAAACTCTTTGTTCTGTAATAAAATCGTCCTTCTGCCAATTTGATTACGCCACATGAAAACGTAGTAAGCGAAAACAAGAAAGAAGGATGATAAGGAATGAACAGATTGAAACGTATTTTAATTTCCATGCAGGGAAAAAGTAAAACAGAACTGCACTGGCTGTACAATACCAGTGCAAACGATCCGGATGAGGAGGAAAAAATATTTACATACAAGGACATGAATTTCTGGTGCCAGGGAACGGGATTTCGGAATTCTGAAAGGCTGCTCCTTTTCGTAGCGATTCCGGACAGGTATTTTGAGAAAATCTGGTTCGAAGAATCTGTTCCCTTGGAAAACTATTTGCTCTATCGTCTTTCACCGGCAATCAGGGAATTGCAAGCAGAGTATCAAAACAATAAGAAGAATACCCGGGAGAAGGCATCATTTACAATCCAAAGTCCGGATGGCTGTATGGAGAAAAAGAGTGGCTGCAGATATGATCAGGCCAGGCAATGCTTTGTTCTGTGTGTCCATTTTACCGTACCATTGGTTAATGCCATGTCAGTGAATGGAAAAGCAGCTATCCGTGCAATGAAGGATCTCTTAGATTGTATTGAAACAGAGCTTGGGCAGATGGATACAGAGGAAATTCGA
>JAHAZB010000123.1 GCA_018384175.1 Eubacteriales bacterium | reverse complement strand
CCTGTGGACTTCTTGATAATGTTGCCATAAGGTTATTCATTGCGGTAGCAAGCTGTGGAATATTTGCAATGGCTGTCTGTACCGATTTATTACCAAGTTTAGCGATGTTCTTTGCCATTTCGCCTACTGCCTGTGCGTTAGCCGATACTGTTCCAAGGCTGTTAAATGCCCTTGTAAGGTGCGACATAGAACTAGCCGCACTATTTAAGGCTGATACATTTACAGTGCCTAATTTCGTCAAATTCGTAGCCAGACGGGTAAAGTCTGCGGTCTTAATGGTATTCATAACTTGCATAGCATTACCAAGTCTTTGTACCCCATTCGCAAGACCATTCAGATTTGTTCCGTTAACTCTACTTAAAGAGGTTGTAAGTCTATCAAGTTTTCCAACAAGCCTGTCTATTGCATCATTGGCTTTTGTTGCTTCCGCATTTATTTTTATTTGTAATTCATCAACTGTATCTGCCATTACAACACCTCTTTTCACAAAATAAAAAGGTGGCAAAGACTTACTCATGTGTCACCCATCACACTTTCAGTCATAGATTTTGCCACCTAATAAATAAGCCAATGGGCTGTGACACCTATTGACCTTTCTTACTTAACTCAAAATTTGTTTGCATTACCTGCAATTTTGCAACAAACAATTCTCTTTGTTTTTGCTTTTCTTCTTCTGTCAAACCATCATTTTCAAATGTTTTTGATAAAATCGGCTCTTTTATGTATTCAGCCTTTGATTTTTTACCACTAAAACATCTGTCAATGGCAACAATTAATGCGGATATGCCATAACTACCCCACCACGTATACTGTAAATTATCCTGTTCTGCCATCTTCATCTTGTGTGCCTTATTATATGGTTCTAGTTCTTTAGGACAACTATCCATAAATCGCTCATATGTCACACCGATAGCAAGATAGTATGGTAAAATATCTTCATAAATAGCCTGTGAATATGGCTTTACTTCTGTGGTTTCTTGTGGTCTTGTGGAACTTTTGGAGCGTCCTTCTCTACTTTTGTCATCTGCTCCATCAAATCTCCTAAAAAACCCTCGTTCATTAACTCCTCTGTAAGTTGAGTGAATAAATCAAGGATTCCTCTTTTTTCTCCCTCTGGTGCTTCATCGTGGTAATCGTCAAGGATTTCTCCAACTTCCTGTACTGTTTCTACTGGATTGATTTTCTTAAAACCGACAAACAGTAAATCACGAACACAGGTAAACAGTTCCTTGATTTTCCCCATAACTGTTACATCTTTATCATCTTCAACTCCTGCTCCCTGAAAGATTTTAAGCAAATCGCTTGTTCTGTCCATCAAGTCAGTATCACAGAAGCTATTATATCCAAACTTAACCTTGTATTCCTTGTCTTTTACTTTTAATATCATCATAATTTCAATCCTTTCCCCACTGTTTAAGTGGAAAGGAGAGGGCTTTCGCCCCCTCACTTATACACATCAATAATTTTCAAGTTCTGCATCTGTCGCTTGTTCATCTTCGCTACTCATAGCGACATTTTCATTTAATGAGTAGCTTGTTACCCCGCCGGTGTAAATGCAACCTTTGCATCCATTCCCTTGTACTCTTCAATAGTAAGATTGAAGTCAACAGTAAGAAGTCCATTCTGTGCAAATTCCGGCTGCGGAATCTGTTCAGGCGGTTGTGCCACAACAAAAAACGCATCATCAAAACCAGGAACGATTGTCTCAAACCACATACGCTTACCGCCAGATAATTCTTTATATGCGGCAATAAGAGTTCCCCACTCTTCCTTTGTTTCCGGTGTGAAGTTTACAGTAATAGGGGAAGAACCGCCTGTGTCTGCCCTGCCTTTTACATATCTTGTAATGGCATCTTCCAGTGCTGATGCGTCAATCTGCTCCGGTTCAATTGTAATTCCACCTATATTGTTTATTCTGTTAAGTTTTGTAAATGTACTTGGTTTTGTTCCGGCTGTAGCTTCAACTCCATAGCCAAATGTAATTCCAAGTGTAGAAATACCTGCTTCCATTTTTTACCTCCTTAAATTTGCATAAAAAAATAAAGCCTTTCGGCTTTTTGACTGTTACAATATGTCGCACGAACCAATTATCTGATTACACCGTATTATGGCTCTGTGCGTGTCTTTCGTATCTTCAAGTGTCGGTGTGCATTGAACTGTAAATCGCATTGATTTCATAATTCGCTTAACTTCCGACATAACATCTTTTGCTCTTGCTTGTGTCTGATTGTCCGTAACTTCAATCTGAAATGTGAACAATCCTGCATTTATCGTGTTCCCCTCTATGTCTTGCCCTTGCTCTGCGCTAGGCAATAGCTGAATGTACACAAAAGGAAAAACCGCTGGCGTATCGCTACTTCCAACGGTTGAAAAATTACTACTTGTCATTTTGTATTTTGTCTTTAACGAGTTTGAAAACTCATTCTTTATCCTTGTAAATACAACAGAAGATATTCTGTCTGTCCAATCTGCCATTATCCGAATACCTC
The DNA here is from genome assembly GCA_018384175.1 of Eubacteriales bacterium. Taxonomy (GTDB): domain Bacteria; phylum Bacillota; class Clostridia; order UBA1381; family UBA1381; genus HGM11525. The sequence continues at coordinate 1,003 of JAHAZB010000123.1, read as the reverse complement.
CTTTGCATACTTAACTACATTTTGTATAATTTCCATATCAGCGCTATACATAGGCATTGTTGCTTTTACACCATAAGAATGTATCCATTGTTGCTTTTCTTCGCTCCAAAAATACCAGCCATTCGGGTCAAATGCATGTATTTGCCCTGGGAATGTACCAACGCCATACGGAAATTCGCTACTGATAAGCGGATTTTGTGTCGGGTTAAAATGAATACCGGCACCGAACTCAATAGCGAGCAATACACTGAATGGCGCATATCCCTCTTGTTCCTTTACCGCTCCTTTTGCCAACAAAATACCTTTGCAACCCATCTTGTCAGCAGATATGTTTGTTGTAACTGTGACATACTTGCCTAGCGGACTTTCACTTATCTTTGATTGAGACACCTCTACACCGCTCTGTAATAGCCGAGAAACGAGTTTTTCGCACTTAATGGATAAACTGTCCTTGTATTGCAAAAGTTGGCTCTTTAAGGCTTCTATGCCCTTTACGGACAGGTCTGATTTGAATACTTTCTTTGCCATAAAACCACCTACTTCGTAATTCTGCCAAGTATATATTTGGTAGTGTTCAGCGATGGTTTAACAGCAATAACCTTATAATCGGCTGTGCTTCCGTCCACAATCGTTTTTTCTGCATCTTTATACCCAACTTCGCTTGTATGCCAAATAAGGCTTGTTTCGTCAATAGGTATTGTTCCTTTATCGACTACAAGCGTTGCGTCATATCCAGATACATCAATTCCAAACTCAACAGAATCAACTTCTCCACCGCTCATAGCAATGTTTCCAAAAAAAGAAACAGGCTGTGAATAGCCTGTTGTGTATTCTCCTGTTTCCATTGGAATTTTATTTCCGTCAGAATCCTCATAGTAGATTATGTTTCCATTTTCGTCTGTTTCGTAAATCGGCACTCTTTCGCCTTGCAACGAATATTTCATTGATTGCTTGTTGCTTGCCAATGTCATCATTTGCCATCAACTCGCTTGCTGTACTGTAC
>JAHAZB010000121.1 GCA_018384175.1 Eubacteriales bacterium | reverse complement strand
AAGATGATATTCAAATTGCACTTGTGAAAAAATCTGTTTTAACTTTTGGTGAACAGAATAGATATGATGTGGATTTTGATTATATTACAGAAAAAGATATGGTGTTCGTTCTTTTAATGGTTGCATTTGCTGATGTTGTTTTCTTTCCAAATCGTTTAAGGATTGATGCTGTTAAATATGAAAAAACAATAGGTAAAGATAAAATGTCACAAAGAACATTTTGGCAAAGTAAGAAATAATATTTTTTGTTCTAATTTGATACGAACTTAACTTAAAAATTGCTTGCATCTAAACCTTATATGTCGCAATATGATACGTCGAATATTGTCGAAAAATAAAGGAGAAAAGATATGAAAAAGAGAATAGTTGCATTTTTGATTGACCACATAATTATATGTGTTGCATTTGCTATGCTTGGAATGGTTGAAGTGTTTGTGAAAACAGATTTTGAACTGTTCTGGAAATTGTATTACATATTTTTGTTGGCATTTATGTTTATTTACTTTTTTAAAGATGTTATCAATGGTCAAAGCATTGGTAAAAGAATAATGAAGATTAAAGTTGTAGATTTAAATGGTAATAAACCATCATTATTTAATCTTTTTATTAGAAACATAACAATTCTTATTTGGCCTGTTGAGGCACTTTTGCTTTTGCTTGATAAGGATAGATTGGGTGATATATTAGCAAAAACAAAAGTTGTCTGAATATGGATATGTCGAATGTTGTCGAAAGGAAATAAAAGAATGAAAAAAGTAATTTTAATATTTTCGGTTATAATGGCTATCGTTTTAGTTATATGTGCATTTAATTACCAATGGATTTATTATCGTTTTTATCCCTTTGACAGAATCACGGGAGAATACGAAATTTCCATAAATGACAAAGAAATAGATGCTGTAGACGAGTATTATGAGTATGAAAATAGCGGTAAAATCAGACTTGAAAATGACACTGAAAACTTTAAAATAAAAGGTGGCAAGTATGGCAGATATGAAATTGGATTTGTGTTAAGTAATGCTGTTCTTTATGAAATGACTAATGATGAGAAATTCAAAGAATGCAGAGATATAAATTTATCAATAGCTTACTTAAATACAAATTGGTGGCATATATCAGAATTAGATATAAAAATTGATATTGCTAAAATCAATGGTGAGTGGTATGCATGTTATGATGTGGAGTTAGAAGAACCGCTTGAAAACTTCCAAATTGCAACTTCCAATGTGTCGAAGAAAATTAAGTTATCTGAAATTGATAGTTCTGAAATCTTGATTGGTATATGATTCTTTGTCCTAACCTGATATAAACTTGACACTAAAAAGGTTTGCGTCTAAACCTTATGCCTCGCAATATGGATATGTCGAATGTTGTCGAAATAAGCCTCCCTTGTGTAAAGGGAGGTGGCTCAAAGAGCCGGAGGGATTGTAAATGGATAGAAAACATAATAGTAAAATAGTTCCATTTGCAAAGGAACTTAGAAAAAATATGACTAAAGAGGAAAGACATCTTTGGTATGATTTTTTAAGAAGTTATCCTATAAAGTTTACAAGGCAAAAGGTGTTAGGTAAGTATATAGCAGACTTCTATGGTGCAAAAGCAAATGTTGTTATAGAGTTAGATGGTTCTCAGCATTATGAAGATGAAGGTCTTATTAGCGATGAAAAAAGAACTGCTTATTTAGAACAATATGGGATAAAAGTTATCCGAATATCAAATCTTGATGTTTTGAAAAACTTTGATGGAGTTTGTATGTATATAGACAATGCAGTGAAACAATCCCTCAGTCAGCTATGCTGACAGCTCCCGTCTTGCCTCCTTTGATGCGTAGCATTAAGGGAGGGGGACCACCGAAGGTGGTGGAGGGATAAGGCGACCTTACTTTTTACGGCAAGAATCAATCCCTCAGTCAGCTTCGCTGACAGCTCCCTTTACACAAGGGAGCCTCAAGGGAGCCTCAAGGGGGCATTTGAAAGGTTACATCTAAACCTTATGTGTCGCAATCGTTAAAAAAAGTTTTGGCATCCAGATTATACAGTCTTTATTTAATAAATTTACTAACGAAATGTTTTAGAAAGGAGCAGAAATTATGAAAAAGCTGATACCGTTTCTTTTAATAATTTTTACTCTCTGCTCCTGCAAAAGTGAGCTTCTGCCCCAGGAGAAAGGCATTATTACTCCGACAGGCAATACCGTGGAAGAGAGAATTTTCGCGCCTGATGGATATGAACGGGAGAAAGTAGAGGATAAGAGCTTGCTGTCTTTCCTGAGAAGCTATGAACTGAAGCCTGACGGCGCTCAGGTGCTTTTATATAACGGCAACAGAAAGCATAATCAAAACGCACATACGGCAGTATTTGCCCTGCCAATAGAAGATTATGACCTTCAGCAATGTGCCGATTCAGTAATGAGAATGTATGCGGAATACTTCTGGCATACAGATAAAAAGGACAAGGTAGCATTTCACTTTACAGACGGTTTCTTGTGTGAGTATTCAAAATGGAGGGACGGCTATCGTCCTGTTGTGGGAAATGGTGCTACAAGATGGGAGAAAAAAGCAGACATTGACAACTCCTACGAAAATTTTGTAAAATATCTTAAGATGGTATTTACCTATGCCGGAACAGCATCAATGGAAGCACTTGAAGTTGAAACGATACCGCTTTGTGAGCTTGATGCAGGCGATATTATAATAAAGGGTGGAAGTCCTGGGCACGTTGTAATGGTGGTTGATGTATGCAAAAGACCGGACGGCAAAAAGGCATTTTTGTTGGCACAGGGCTATATGCCCGCACAGGAATTTCATATAATCAAAAATCCCTTGCACCAAAATGACCCGTGGTATTATGAGGAAGAAATGACATTTCCTCTTAAAACGGCAGAATACACATTTAATAACGAAAGTATGATAAAAAGACTAACATATAAAGGAGAATAACAATGAACATTTTATCAATCGGCAACAGCTTTTCACAGGACGCACAGAGATACTTAAGCAGAATTGCAAAAAGCGAAGGTATCAGTATGAACACGTTTAATCTGTATATCGGCGGCTGTCCTTTGGCGAAGCATTTTCAGAATATGAACTTAGATGCAAGGGCATATACACTCGAAATGAACGGAGAAAGCACAGGTTTTTATGTTTCAATCAAGGAGGCACTTCTCAATCGTGAGTGGGATATAGTAACACTTCAGCAGGTAAGCCACGAATCGCCCGATTATGACACATATCAACCATATTTGGACAAGCTTGCCGAGTGTGTTCGTATGTATGCACCAAAGGCGAAGATAGCAATTCATCAGACATGGGGCTACGAGGACGGAAGTGAAAGGCTTGCAAGTATGGGTTATAACAGCCATGCTGATATGGTTGCCGATATAGAGGTTGCATATAATCATGCTATGGCAAGCATAAAAGCAGACTACCTTATCCCGTCGGGAGCACTTATAGCAAAGCTTGTTGGGTACGGTGTTGAAAAGGTTCACAGAGACACCTTCCATTTGAGCTTAGGACTCGGCAGATATGCGGTAGCACTTCTGTGGCTTAGGGTACTCACGGGCAGAAATGTCGAATTTAACAACTTCTGCGACTTTGACGAGGATGTATCCTTTGAACAGTCAGAGCTTGTAAAAAGGTGTGTTATGGAGATGACGGGAAGATAATTACTTGAATTGTAAAAGGAGGAGGCGGTTACTTGTACGGCTATGAAACATTTCACGAAAAACTTGCGGAGGGACTTATTGCCAATGTAAGAGGCGGCAATCCTCCGCATGCATATATATTTGAGGGCGATGCAGGGCTCGGACTTTTTGAAACGGCACGTCTTTTTGCGGCAAGTCTTGCGTGTAATGCTGATAACGCACCCTGCGGTGTCTGTAACTCCTGTGTGAGTGCTAAGGCGGAGTCAAATCCCGATATTATTGTAATTAAGCCTGAGGATAAGAAAAAGTCAATAAGTGTTGAGCAGATGAGGGAAATGATTTCCGATGCGTATATAAAGCCATTTTTGGCAAAACGTAAGGTGTATATATTTGCCGATGCAGGTATTGCCACCGAATCTGCTCAAAATGCAATTTTGAAGCTTATCGAGGAACCCCCTGAATATGCGGTGTTTATCCTTATTTGCGATAATGCGGATTTGCTTTTGGAAACAATACGTTCAAGATGTGTCAAGATTCGTTTTTCACCACTTTCAGAGGAGAAAATGTTAGAGTATGTTGAGAGTATCAGCCCCAACAATTCAAAACGTGAGTTTATTGTGCGTTATTCTGCAGGAATTCCGCAAAATGCAAAGAATATAATTGAGGACGAGAGCTTTGACCGTATAAGAACAGAAACAGTCAAAAGACTGCCATTGCTTTTTTCGCAAAGAAAGCTGACAGCATATAACTTAGCCGATTTCGTTGAGGAAAATAAGGATAATGCGGCTCTTATCTTGTCGCTTTGGGCGGGACTTATGCGTGATATAATATTCATTCATCAAGATAGTGTAAAGCTGATAACCAATGGCGATTATGAACGTGAGCTGACCGAGGTTGCGGCAAGAGTTGAGGAAAGAGCGGCGGTAAAGGCGTTGGAAAGTATTATGCATGCCGAGGAAATGCTAAGACGTTATGTAAGTTTAAGGGCACTTGTACTCAAAATGGCACTTTCTATTAAGCCGAATTGGTAAAATTGTTTGGTTATTTCGATAGGGAATTGTTGGAAATAAGTTAGTTGTATAAACTTTAGAAATAACATATATTATGTTGACGATTTGCTATTATATAATCATTTTTTTGACTTAACTTTATACGAGACTATAAAGAGTGTCGAATATTGTCGAAATGAAAAGCCTCCCCTGTGTAAGGGGAGGTGGGTTTGCGAAGCAAACTCGGAGGGGTTGTAAATGAATAAAGTAAACAATCCCTCAGTCAGCTACGCTGACAGCTCCCTTTACACAAGGGAGCCTCTGATGCTGACATCTAAATTATACAGTCTTTATATAAAGATTGTTGTCGAAAGGAGTAGGCTGATGAAGATATGTTTTATGTGTGATTTACATCTTCCTTTTCGCCAGGAAGCATTACAATACGATGTTCTTAAATGGGCTATTGAAGATGTTAAAAAAAAGCAACCTGATTGTATTGCTTTCGTTGGAGATGTGACTTGTGATGGCAATGAAAAAGTATATGAATACTTTCTTAAAGTTATGAAAGATACAGAAATACCGTTTTTATATATTTCAGGAAACTCTGATTTGCGTTGCAGGGAAACAAAAGATAGTATTTATCACAATGCTTCTGTATGTAAAAATGAAATAAATGGAGTAACTGTATTTGCTGTAAATGATTCCAACAGAAACATATCTGACGAGCAGTTTTATGAACTTAACAGTGCTGATGAAAACAGCATTGTTTTTATGCATCATCCGATCGTGTCTCATAGTGAAGAAACGACCGCAAAGTTGCTTGCGTGGCGGAAAAAGCATCATGAAACAATGCTTTTTTACGGGCATTTGCATTGCTCTGATACTAGTGAAAATACAATTAGTCTGCAGGCTATGGATCCGGATAAGTCAATTGGAGAAAGTCCTTGTATTACATATTATGACTCAGAGACGAAACGATTGAGAAAAGCGTATTATTTTGCCCCTGTACCTACGGATATATATGAAAATTTTGGCATTTCTTGTTACAGACCTATTGAACAGATTAATTTTGCCATAGAGAATGGCCTTAAGCACATAGAACTAAGACCAAACTGTGTTGATGTAGATGAAATTGAGGCATTAAAAAAACTAATCAAATGCTGGAGAGATAGTGGTGGAGAAAGTTTATCAATACATCTTTCTGATATTGGCTGGGCAAATGGGAATGTAACGGCCGGCGAAAAGTACGATAAGCTTGTAGAACTTGTCAGGTTGTTAAAGGCAGATAGAATCACACAACATGTTCCATTTGTGTCGGTGAAAGAAGTGAGAGAAAATCCTGAAATTCTTTCTGCTATATGTGATTATCTTGCAGAAAAACTTAATTCTATAGAACATAATATAGTTGTTGGAATTGAAAATATGCATATGACTGCAAAAGATAAAGCAGATGAAACAAGACGGTTTGGTTATATTCCGGAAGAGTGCTTAGAATTTATGAAAATACTTGCTACAAAATGCAAGCATACAGTTGGGATAAATTTTGATATCGGACATGCAAGAAATAATGTGCCATATAGTCAAAAATATCAAATCAGTACATGGTTGTCTATGATAGGTAAATATGCGGTGGGTTATCATATACATCAGGTGAATTATGAAGACGGTATATTCGAAAATCATATGCCAATAACTGATATATACGGTCATCTTATAAGTTATGCTTCTTTTTTTAAGTGTTGGTCAACGGGCAGAATAAAAAAAGCACCGGTTATTTTTGAAATGAGACCGGAGGATGCTTATGAAGAAACCTTAAAAACCTTTAGTACCTATAAAAGCAGAAAAATATTTGATATACATTCACATACATTTTACAGTAATTGTGGAAGAGACAACCCATGTGAACTGATAAATACTGCTATACAAAATGGATTATCAATGTTTGGAATCTGTGATCATAATTATGGTATAGGTAAGCGCAAGAAGCAATATCTTGCTGAAATAAAAGACCTTGCAACCCGATATTCAGATAAAATAAAAATATATTGCGGAATAGAAATAGCAACTTTGCCTGAACT
>JAHAZB010000119.1 GCA_018384175.1 Eubacteriales bacterium | reverse complement strand
GTATTGAAAATCTACAAAATTTATTATATAATCAAATTACCAATTATTATTTAAGGAGATGGTAATCAAATGGAAAAGCTTTTTAAGCTGAAAGAAAACGGAACAACCGTCAAAACCGAGATTATCGCCGGTATTACGACCTTCCTTGCGATGGCATATATTCTGGCAGTTAACCCGGCTTACCTTGGCGGTATCGAGGGTGCAACCCCTGGCGGTATCTTAACCGCAACTGCACTTTCTGCGGCAATAGCAACACTCTGTATGGCATTTTTTGCTAACTACCCCGTTGCTCTTGCATCAGGTATGGGACTTAACGCATTTTTCGCATTCACAGTTTGCGGTGCTATGGGTTATTCCTACGAGGTTGCTTTAACAGCAGTATTCGTGGAAGGTATTATCTTCCTCATTCTCTCTCTTTTCAAATTCAGAGAGGCTCTTGTTAACCAAATTCCAAAAAATTTGAAGTTTGGTATTACGGCAGGTATTGGTCTGTTTATCACAATTATTGCGCTTATCAACTCTGGTGTTGTTGTCGCTGACCCTGCAACAAAAATTGCAATCGGACAGTTCAGCTCGCCACAGTTTGTTCTTTCAATCGTCGGACTTCTTATTATTGGTGTGTTCCATCACTTCAAAATACCTGGCGATATCCTTTTAGGTATCCTTGCAACTTGGGTACTCGGCATCATCGCCGAGCTTTGCGGATGGTATGTTGTAGATGTAGAAAATGGTGTATATTCACTTATTCCATCATTCTCTTACAGCGGTATCGCTGCTCCTGCAATGTTTAAGTTTGACTTCGGCTTTGTTACAAGCAATCTGTCAACCTTCCTCGTTGTTGTATTTACTTTCCTTTTCACCGATATTTTCGATACAGTAGGCACTCTTATCGGTGTTGCTCAGAAGGGTAACCTTCTTGACGAAAAGGGCGAGCTCCCCCATGCTAAGGGTGCTCTTCTTGCAGATGCTGTTGGTACAGTAGTTGGTGCTTGTATGGGTACATCCACTGTAACAAGCTACGTTGAGTCAAGTGCTGGTGTTTCTGCTGGCGGAAGAACAGGTCTTGCATCAGTTGTTACCGCAATTCTCTTTGTACTTTCACTTGTACTTTCACCCTTGTTCCTCGCAATTCCGGCATTCGCTACAACTCCTGCTATGTTGTTTGTAGGTCTCTTGATGCTCAGTGCTATCAAGAATATGGAATTTGATGGTGATATAGCTGATGTTATCGGCGGCTTTATTGCAGTAATCTTTATGCCGTTCACATACTCAATTTCAAATGGTATTATGTTCGGTATGCTTTCATGGGTAATTCTTAAGATTCTTACAGGCAAGATTAAGGATGTTAAACCTGTAATGTGGATTTCAACTGCATTGTTTGTATTCTACTTTGTAATGAAATTCTTAGGAATTGTTTAATCAATAGTTTACATATAAGACAAGTTGCCTCAACTTTAGTTGAGGCAACTTTTTTATGCACAAAAATAACAGCGACATTTCGTCGCTGTTATTAAACCATTATTCACCAAGGTATGCTTTCTTTATATTTTCGTCATTCATAAGCTCTTTTGCATCGCCTGAAAGTGCTATATTTCCCGTTTCAAGAACATATGCACGGTCTGCAATAGCAAGTGCTTTTTTTGCATTCTGTTCTACCAGAAGAACTGTTGTGCCATCAGCAGAAACCTCTTTTATAATCTGGAATATCTCAGAAACCAATATAGGTGAAAGTCCCATTGACGGCTCATCCATAAGGATAATTTTAGGATTTGACATAAGCGCTCTACCCATAGCAAGCATCTGTTGTTCACCGCCTGAGAGAGTTCCTGCAATCTGGTTCTTTCGCTCTTTCAGTCTCGGAAAATGCGCATAGACATACTCAAGATTCTTCTCAATTCTCTTTTTGTCATTAACTATAAACGCACCAAGCTTCAGGTTTTCATAAACTGTCAGCTCCTGGAATATACGTCTTCCCTCCGGAACATGAGCCATACCCATTCCGACAATTTTATGTGCAGGTATTTTTAATAAATCCTGTCCCTCAAACTCGATTTTTCCTGCTTTTGCAGCAACAAGTCCTGTAATAGTATGTAATATGGTTGTCTTTCCGGCACCATTTGCACCAATTAAAGCAATAACCTCGCCCTGATTAACCTCAAACGATACGCCCTTAATGGCTTTTATCATACCGTAATTAACTTCCAAGTTTTCTATTTTCAGCATATAACCGTTTTTCCTTTCTTAAAGTAATTACTCCTCGTCATCGCCGAGATATGCAGTAATAACCTTAGGATTATTCAAAACCTCAGAGGTTTCGCCGCTTGCAAGCTCTGTACCGAAATTAAGAACGGTAACTTCCTCGCATATTCCGGCCACAAGCTTCATATCGTGCTCAATCAGAAGTATTGTCATATCAAACTTTTCTCTTACAAATCTGATAATGTCCATAAGTTCTGCAGTTTCATTAGGATTCATACCTGCAGCAGGCTCATCAAGCAACAGCAATTTTGGGTTTGTCGCAAGAGCTCTTGCAATCTCAAGCTTTCTCTGTTTTCCGTAAGGGAGATTACAAGCAAGGTTGTTTCTCTCTTCCTCAAGGTCAAATATTCTCAAAAGCTCTTTTGCCTTCTCACGCATTTTTTTCTCTGAAGAAAAATGTCCAGGCAAACGAAACATACTAACGAACGGGTTACACTTAAATTCAGGCTGATTATGAAGTCCAACCATAACATTTCTTATTACACTCATATTATTAAAGAGTCTAATATTCTGAAATGTTCTGGCAATTCCTTTATGGTTAATCTGTTCCTGACTTTTTTCGGTAAGTTCTTCACCATCAAGGTAAAAGCTTCCGGATGTTGGTTTGTATACACCTGTAAGGAGATTAAACAAAGTAGTTTTTCCAGCACCATTAGGACCTATCAAGCCGTAAAGCTGACCTTTTTTTACAGAAATATTCACATTATCGACAGCCTTTAGTCCACCGAAGGAAATACCGAGATTTTTGGTTTCAAGCATTATTTCGCTCATTTCTTATCTCCTCCGTTCTGATTATTCTTGTCTGTGATATCCAAAGATAACAGTGCGTCCATCTTAATCTTAGACGGAATTCTATGCCATGCAGCATGGTCATCAACAACCTGCGACGGATCATACTTTTTCTTGATAAGCAAGCCTGTAATCTTATTAAGGACCTTATTCTTATAATCACCTAGCCTTTCCTTAACAGGATTTAATGCAGGTGCGTTGTTAAAGATAATCATTGCGATAAGGATAATCGCATAAATCAAGAACTTGAGTGCTGCGAGGTCGCCCGAAAGATTAGTTGTAAGCACAAAGTTAATGTATGTTATAAGCGTTGCCGCAATAATTGAGCCTGTAATGCTTCCCATTCCGCCAAGTACAACCATTACAAGAATTTCTATTGAATAGTTATAGGAGAAGAATGAGTACAGAACAGGTGTTGCGTAATGTCCGTAAATAACACCCGCAATTCCCGCAAAGAATGCAGAAACCACAAATACCAAAAGCTTATAGAATGTTACGTTAATACCCATCGCCCTTGCCGCAATTTCGTTATCTCTTATAGCAGTAATTGCTCTGCCGTGCTTACTCCTGATGAGATTTTGCATAACAAACAACATAATTAGAACCACAATCAATGCTATTATGAACAGCTCACTACCATATTTTTTGGTAGAAAGACCAAGTGCACCGCCGAAGGTGTCAAGATTCTTGAATATAGTTCTCACAATCTCACCGAATGCCAGTGTTACAATCGCAAGATAGTCGCCCTTTAAGCGAAGGGCAGGAAGTCCGATTATAAAGCCAAACACAGCCGCAACAAGACCACCAACAAGCATAGAAACAATAAGCACCAAAAGCTTTGAGTCGGTGAAGGCGAACATATACTTCGCAAAGAAACAGCCAAGATATGAACCTACACACATAAAGCCTGCATGTCCAAGGCTTAATTCACCCAAGAAGCCTACAACAAGATTAAGAGACACAGCAAGAATGATTGAATATGCTATCTGAGTAATAAGGTTTGCAGTAGAACGGTTAAGAACTCCCATAAACATCATAACTGAAGTTATAACAAGGAAAAGTCCGACACCGATATAGTTTATATGGTGCTTAAGTTTGAATTTGTTCTTCGCCACAGCTATTACACCTTCTCTCTCTTAAGTTTGCCAAGAAGTCCTGTCGGCTTAACAAGAAGTATAAGAATAAGCAAACTGAACTCCAGAGCAGTTGTATACGGTGCCAACACCGGAATACTTAATGAAATTTTTTCAATAATACCCAAAAGCATACCACCTATCATAGCACCGGGTATTGAGCCTATACCACCTATAACTGCAGCAGTAAATGCCTTAATACCGGGCATTGCGCCGAGAGTCGGACTGGTAGATGGAATCTGCATAAGATAGAATGTACTTGCAAATGCAGCAAGTGCAGAACCAATAGCGAAAGTAACTGTAATAACTTTATTTACATTTATACCCATAAGCTGTGCAGCACCTCTGTCTTCCGAAACAGCCAACATAGCTCTGCCCATCTTTGTCTTTTTTATAAATAGGGTTAGTGCACTCATAATCACTGCACCGGCTGCAAGTGTAATAATAGCCGCAAGGCTTATTTTTGTATCACCTACTGCAACAGACCCGAAATTTCCAATAGTAACAGGCTGTGATTTTGCGCCGTAAATAAGCTGAGCAACACTCTGTAGGAAATAACTTACACCGATTGCTGTAATCAAAACTGCCAGTGGAGATGCACCTCTTAGAGGTTTATATGCAAGTTTTTCTATAAAAATACCCAATACGGTACATACGAGTATAGCAACAACTATTGCCGCAATCGGACTTCCCAGAAGTGCGATAGTAGATAGAATTGCATATGCTCCGACCATTATTACGTCGCCGTGTGCAAAGTTCAGCATCTTTGCAATTCCGTAAACCATTGTATAACCGAGGGCAATCAGGGCATATATACTACCGAGACTAAGTCCGTCAATTAAAGTACTCATAAATATCAATAGCCTTTCCGCTCACGTGATAAGTCCCTATACGCACTAACAGCTGTGAGCATGCCGCAATGCAAGGGGCAAGTAAAATATCTCTTGAAATAAGAATATCGCAGGGGCGATTTTCACCCCCGCGAGTTTTCAGTTAATTAAATAAGAATTATTCACCAAGAACTACTATCTGGGGAACCTTTGTACAAGCACCTGACTCATCCCAAGTCATTTCGCCTGTTGCACCAACATACTTAAAGTCTGCACCTGTAATTACAGGAATGATTGCTTCTGAAAGGTCTGCCGGTGAAATTGTAGGATCTGTAACATTCGCTGCCTTCATAGCCTCATAGATAGCCATAACTGCATCGTAACCGTCAGCTGCGAACTGGTCAGGAACCTTGCCATCGTAAGCTGCTTTATAGCTTTCAACAAACTTAGCTACTGTTGCATCCTTGCTGTTTACATTAAACGGTGTTATGTACTTGATTACATTCTTAACAGAGCTATCAACCTGATCTGCTACACCATCAAGACCGTCGCAACCGAAGATAAGTGCTTCACAGCCCTTAGCTGCTGCAGCCTTAGCAATAAGACCTGCCTCTGTGTAGTAGATGGGAAGGAATATAACTTCACAATCCTTCAAAGCTTCAATCTGAGTTGTGAAATCCTTCTTGTTCTCCGCGTCAAATGACTGTGCTATGTATTCTACACCAAGCTCCTTCATCTTAGCTTCAAAGGCATTATAAATACCAGTTGAGTAAGGATCGCTTGTGTCATATATAGCACCAATCTTTGTGTAATCCTTTGTGATTTCCTCAGCTGCGAGTGTACCCTGGTCAGGATCACCGAAGCATACTCTGAAAGCTGTCGGTCTGTTCTCGATTACATTAGCTGCAGATGCAGACGGTGTAATGAAGAACAAGCCATCCTCATCAGCCTTCGATGCGAAAGAATCACATGAACCTGATGTTACGCTACCGATAGAAACGTTCATACCAGCCTCAAAAAGTGTGTCATAACCAGTAGCTGCATCAGCTGCAGTTGATTTGTCGTCTTTCATATCATACTTGAATGTTACACCGTTAAGACCGCCTGCTGCATTGATTTCTTCAATAGCAAGCATAGCACCTTCGTTTACAGAGATACCGTATGATGATGTATCACCTGTAAGGGGACCTGTTGCACCGATAAAGAACTCAGTGTTGTTTGCTGTGTAGTTACCTGAGCCACCGCCACAACCAGCAAGAGCTGCAACCGAAACTACTGCTGCCAATGCAATTGACAAAAACTTTTTCATTTTACCATTCCTCCAATTTTTTCTGTGTTTTCACAGTAACAGAATATTATTATTTTACTATTTTCTCTATATTCTGTCAAGTCTTTTTAGTGATTTAGTTACCTTTATCATCGAAAAATGCCCGACAGAAAAGTCGTCGGGCATTATATGATTTTATTTTGTAAGCTTTCTTACGCAATCAGCACAAATTCCGTCAAAGCCTTCAATTGTTCCGACTGTTTCTGAATGAACCCAACATCTGCCACATTTTTCGTGCTTACTTGCCTCAGCAGTAACCTTGACAACCTCGCCTGCAAATGCATCAGCAGGAGCAGCTTCGCCTACAACTGCCTTTGATGTGATAAAGATTTCTGCAAGCTCTGCTGCCATCGACTTCAAAAGCTCTGCCAAATCACCGTCTGCATAAACCACAACCTCAGCATCGAGAGATTTTCCGATAACCTTTGCATTTCGCATAGGCTCAAGAGCCTTATTTACATCATTTCTTACAGCAATTATCTTATCCCACTTTTCCGCCAAAGCTTCATCATTATACTTAGCATCAGCCTTAGGTATTTCTGAGAACATTACACTCGCCTTATCATCAGAATCGTAATGCGGCATAAACTTCCAGATTTCTTCTGCAGTAAATACAATTACAGGTGCAAGGAGTTTAACCAGTGCATCAAGAATCATAAACATTGCCGACTGAGTGCTTCGTCTCTCGAACGAATCAGGCTTTTCAGTATAAAGTCTTGACTTTAAGATATCAAGATAGAAGTTACTCAAATCGACTATACAAAAGTTAAGAATTGCATTATAAAGCATATGGAACTCGTAACGTTCATAAGCAGATACTGCCTTCTCTATTACACCATTGAGCTTCATTACTGCCCAACGGTCAAGCTCCAGCATATCCTCGTATTTTACCATATCCTTATTGGGGTCAAAGTCATTGACATTAGAAAGGATATATCTTGCAGTATTTCTAATCTTTCTGTAACCCTCGGAAAGCTGCTTAAGCATTTCCTGAGACATTCTCATATCTGTACGGTAATCTGCAGATACAACCCAAAGACGAAGCACATCTGCACCATACTGGTCGGTTATCTCCTGTGGCGAGATTGAGTTGCCCTTTGACTTAGACATCTTCTTGCCTTCACCGTCCTGAATCATACCATGTGTAATAACCGTCTTATAAGGCGCAACACCTCTTGTTGCAATACTTGTAAGAAGTGATGACTGGAACCAACCTCTGTACTGGTCATTTCCCTCTAAGTACATATCAGGCGGATATACCAAATCCTCACGTTCATCGCAAACTGCCTTATGCGATGAACCGGAATCGAACCAAACGTCCATAATATCCTTTTCTTTGGTGAACTTAGAGCATCCGCAAGAACACTTTGTTCCGGCAGGCAAAATTTCTTCAGCCGACTTTTCCCACCACATATCAGGGCCTTCTGTCTTAAAGAGGTCGCTTACAGCTTTGATTGTGTCATCATTTATAAGCTCCTTACCACATTCCTCACAGAAGAACATCGGAATAGGAACACCCCATGTTCTCTGACGTGAAATACACCAGTCGCTTCTGTCAACAACCATTGATGTAATTCTGTCTTCACCCCACTGCGGAATCCACTGAACACCCTTGATAGCCTTAACTGCATCTTCTTTAAGAGCATCGACAGACGCAAACCACTGGTCAGCAGCTCGGAAGATAATCGGAGAATCACATCTCCAACAATGTGGATACTGATGTATCATATCCTCAGCGCCTACAAGAGCACCAATTTCTTTGAGTTTTTCAAGGATTGCCGCATTTGACTTTTCGTAGTACATTCCGGCAAACTCGCCTGCATCTTCAGTCTGGTAACCCTTGCTATCAACAGGAACAATTGTTTCAATCTGCGGATAGTTCTTACATACAAGATAGTCCTCTGCACCAAAGCCGGGAGCAGTATGAACACAGCCGGTACCTGCTTCAAGCGTAACGTGGTCGCCTACAATTACAAGAGAGTCTCTGTCAATAAACGGATGAGCACAAACCATAAGCTCAAGCTCACTACCAGTAAACTTCTTAACTATTTCATATTCACCAAGACCTGTAGCCTTAACAACACTTTCAACAAGCTCTGTGGCAAGCACATATGTCTCACCATTGTCAAACTTACAAAGTGAATACTCAAAATCAGGATTTAAGCAAACTGCAAGGTTTCCGGGCAATGTCCATGTAGTAGTTGTCCAGATAACGAAGTAAACCTTTCCAAGACCTGCAAACAGTCCCTTATCATCCTTAACCTCAAACTTAACATAAATTGAAGTAGCCTTATCCTCTGCGTACTCAATTTCCGCCTCTGCAAGAGCTGTTTCGCAATGCGGGCACCAGTAAACAGGCTTAAGTCCTTTATAAATAAGACCCTTTTTAGCCATTTCGCCGAATACTTCAACCTGATTGGCAACAAACTCATTCTTAAGTGTAAGGTATGGATTCTCCCAATCACCTATAACACCAAGACGCTTAAACTGAGTTTTTTGATTTTCTACATTCTGCAACGCAAACTCACGGCATGCACGGCGGAACTTAACCGGTCCTGCCTCATGTCTGTTAATGCCGAGCTTTTTAATTGCCTGCTGCTCAATCGGAAGTCCGTGTGTGTCCCAGCCGGGCACATATGGAGCATAAAAGCCCGAAAGAGTCTTATATCTCACAATAATGTCTTTAAGTATCTTATTGAGAGCGTGGCCCATATGGATATCTCCGTTTGCATACGGAGGTCCGTCATGTAGAACAAAAGGTGTCTTACCCTTATTCCTTTTAACAAGCTCGTTGTAAAGGTCTAATTCCTCCCAGTAAGCAAGAGTTTCCGGTTCTCTTTGCGGCAGATTTGCACGCATAGGGAACTCTGTTTGCGGAAGATTGACCGATTTTGTGTAATCCTTACAGTTTTCGCACATTGCTGTATCGTCCTTTCACTTAGCATTAAAAACAACTTTAGGGACGTGATAAAATACACGTCCCTTCTATTTTACTCCATTTTTTCCAACATTTCAAGTAGTCCGGAGCAATTTCCTTTAATTCTTGTTTTGAAACTTTCAACTTCAAGCTTTAATCTTGACAGTTCATTGCGTTTTTTCACAAGTTCTTCTTCTGTTACGCGTACTGCATCAGCAGATTTACTCTGTGCTTCATTTACTATCACATCAGCTTTGTGTGCGGCATTCTTTTCGATATCCTCCGCAGCTTTTTGTGCAAGCATTATCGACTGCTGAAGCGTCTGTTCCATACCCTTATAATGCTCAATTTCTGTTTTCTGTGATGCGACTTTATCACGAAGCTCAATATTCTCTTTGTAAAGTCTTTCGTAATCAGCACCTACAAGGTCCAAAAAATCATCAACCTCGTCAGCATCATAACCTCTTAATTTAACCGCAAAATCCTGATTTTGAATATCAATAGGTGTTAACATATAACCACGCTCCCTAAATGAATTTTTTAATAGTTATATGAAGTCTGTCGCTCCTTGTTCTTGACCCGACAGAATCAACCACTGCTCTGCCAAAGCCTCTTACAGAAAGAAGGTCGCCTTCACTCAGTATATAATCACTGCGCAGTACTTCCAAATGGTTTACGGCACATCTGCCGCCTGAAATAAGCTCCGATGCGTTCTTTCTTGACAGCTTCAACAACGATGCCAATACTGCATCAAGGCGCATACTCGCAGCAATAATACTCTTCATTTCAAATTCCGCCGCAGCAATTTCACATTCTGCCACAGGAATCACATTACATCTTACACCACAGTTGGAAATCTTCTCTATCCCTGAAACAACGTCTGCCATATCTTCTGTTACGAAAATATATGCGCCCTTTTCATAAACAGCAATGTCTCCTATCTTTTTACGTTCAAGACCAAGGCTCATTACCGTTCCCAGATAGTCGCGGTGTGTAAGAGTTTTAATACCCTTATTCTCAATTTTTACAGCTGCTATCGGAAATTCCTGAACATCCACCTCGTACCACTCAGGAAAAAATCCTAACATACGTCGTCCTGCAGTTTCATAGCCACCAAACCACACTCCACCTGAATCAGCATAACTCGCTTTTATCTTAGCTTGCTCCGCTTCATCAAGAAAATCAGAAAAGCGCGGCATATTATACTTATCTGCAAGAGCAGCAATATCCGATATTCGCCTTATAAGTAATTTATCGTCATTCATTATACTTATATTATTGAAAAAAAGACATTGTACCACTTGGGCGCAATGCCTTAAATTCCTTTATCAGAGTGCGCTCCACTCGAGTCCTTCAGAATCCTTGACAACCTCGCCCATTATATCAATCTGGCTTGGTGTTGCAACAAAGATACCGCTGGTAATCTTCTGCATTTTTCCGTCTAAACCATAAACAGTACCGGAAATAAAATCAATGACACGCCTTGCCTCGTCGGGATCCAGCGAACCAACGTCAACAATAACCGGTCTTCTTCTTCTAAGTTCGTCAGCTACCATTGTAGAATTGTTAAAGCATTTAGGCTTCAATACTACAATCTTTGCCTGATTTCCCTGAGGATTTAATGAAACTATCTTATTACTCTTTCTGCTAAATACTGACTCACGCTGCGGTGCTTCTTCGTATTCTTCATCTTCGTAATCAAACTCATCTACGTATTCGTCATCATAATCGCCAAAACCGAGCATGTCCTTTACAGACTCAACAAAACCCATTCCTGTTTCCTCCCTATACACATATTCATTGTTTATACTCTCTATCTCCGAATATGGCGCTTCCCACCCTGACCATATTCGAACCGCACTCCACGGCCGTCTCAAAATCGCCGCTCATGCCCATAGACAGATATTTCATAACAACATTATCATATTTATTAGAGGAAATGTCAACAAATCTGTTAAATATGTTATTAAAATGTAATCTTTTCGAAACCTCGCTGTCACCTTTTGCAAGTATCGTCATAAGACCGACCACTTTTACATTCTTTAGTGTCCCTGCGTGTCTTAATAGAATGTCAAGCTCTTCCGGTGCCACACCAAACTTTGTTTCCTCGCCGGTAATATTAACCTGCAGAAGAATTTCCATTGTAACTGCATGTTTTGCCGCCTGACGTTCTATTTCATCCATCAGCTTTACAGAATCAACCGAGTGAATAAGGCATACCTTGTCGATTATATATTTGACCTTATTAGTCTGCAAATGACCGATAAGATGCCATCTGACCGGCTTAACCTTATCGTATTTATCCAGAATTTCCTGAACTTTATTCTCACCTATATCGGTAATTCCAAGGTCAATTGCTTCATTTATCATCTCTGGTGAATGAGTTTTCGTAACCGCAATCAGAGTAACGTCTCTTTCAGTGCCTTTTTTTGCCTCAGCAATTCTTTCTCTGACTTCCAGAAGTCTATCCTTTATCACCGTCTGCACCTCCAGTGCTTATTTTTCTCCTAATATAATCATATCATATTCATTGAGTTCTTTCTTCAAGTCCTCTGTATCAGGTACAATTATTGCCTTTTCACTGTCTTCGTCCTGATAAATCACTTTACAAGGCTTAAACACATCACTGCCGCCTACTCGTACCATAACACCGTTTTGTCCGTCAGAAACTCTTATTGCATGTATAGGAACTTCAAAACCGCTGTAACTGCTTCTTATAATCTCAATGCCTGTTGCTCTGATAGAGAATGCCCCTTCCGAAAAGCTTTCACACTTCAAAACAACAACCGTTTTATTCTGTCCTTCAGGCTCAGCAGATACAGAAACAACACTCGCCTCTACCTGCTCACCTGGGAGTTTGTCAAATCGAACCTCTACCTTATCGCCCTTTTTCATATCCCCTATTTTTTCACGCTCAACCAATGTCAGAATATACCACTCATGATTATTTATTATTTTACAAGCAGGATTTCCAGCAATGGTATCGCCCACAAAATCTTCCGGTTTATCGTTTTTATACTCTTCCGGTTTAATCTCTCCGAATTTCTGAACATTAAACTCCGCCACGGTATTTACATCAAGTATATTCTCATATCCGTCTATTTTTGTAGAATAGATACCTGCTTCAGTAGAATAGATGTCCTGTCTCGGATTAAGTATCTGCGACTCAAGTCTTGACCGCTCGGCGGTAAGCTCTGCAAGACGGTCCGCATTGCTTACAACTGCAGCTCCTGATGTGAGTTGCTGAATTTCCTCTTTGCACTCGGCAATCTTCTGTATGTTATTTTCTGCAGCTGCGGCTTCTATATCTTCCTGAAGCTGCAACAGTCTTTGCTCAGTTGAGCCACCGTCAGATGTAAAACCGCTATTGTCTACAACAACAGATCCAAGCTCTGTAATTTTAGCATTGATGCTTCCAAGCTCACGCAAAATAGCTTCATCAATTTCGCCGCTGTAAACAGTACAAATACGTCGGTTGTTACCAACTCTTGACCCTTCTCTGGCATAGCTATACGCCGTTCCGCCCTGTTGTGCTGTATATACAGTTTCCTTTCGCACAAGAAAAGCATCACCACTCACGACATCTTCATATGTTACACTATATGCCGAAATAGTCGAAACCGGAGCCTGTATATAACTAATCAAAAAATATACAAATGTACAAAGCCCCGCCGCAAGAATGACCGTTATTAGTTTTTTCATCTCACGCCTCCTTGTATGCTTAATGCCGACATCAGCCGGCAAGTATCATATTTATCATATCCCAAACCGTATTTTTACCCTCATCGCCTTTTGTTGAAAAGGGAACTAAAATATCATCCTCGGTAAGCTCTAATTTTTCATAAATTCTGTTTAAGTTATCTTCTCTTTCACTCTTTTTGAGCTTGTCCGTTTTTGTAGCAATTGCAATAACCGAATCATCAGGACGTACGGTTCTTATCCACTCAAGCATCATCATATCGTCCTTAGTCGGTATATGTCTGGCATCAACCAGAAGAAAAATCTGCTTAAGCTGAGGTCTTTGCGACAGATAAGACTCTATCATATCGCCCCATTCCCTTATTTCGTTCTGACTTCTCTTTGCATAGCCATAGCCCGGAAGGTCTACAAGAAATATTGTTTCGTCTATGTCATAGAAGTTGATAGTAATGGTCTTTCCCGGTGTCGAGCTAACTCTTGCCAACGACTTTCTGTTAAGTATTTTGTTTATAAGTGAGCTTTTGCCGACATTCGATCTTCCTACAAAAGCAAACTCAGGTACACCTGTTTTTGGGTATTGTGTGGGTTTTACCGCGGATACTGTTATCTGTGCATTATGAATGTTCATTTTCATCCATTCCTTTCATCAGTTTTCCAACGAATTTGAGAGCACCGAGCTCATATCTTTAACAGGTACAAATTTTATCTTTGATTTAATCTCCTCAGGCATTTCATCAATATCACGTTTATTTCCGTCGGGAATTATAACTGTACTGATGCCCGCTCTTAGAGCCGCCGCAGACTTCTCCTTTAATCCACCTATTTCAAGAACTCTGCCTCTTAAGGTTATTTCACCCGTCATAGCGACATCACGCCTCACTGCTTTACCGGTAAGTGCACTTGCCACTGCCGTAGCCATAGTAATACCTGCAGAAGGTCCGTCCTTAGGCACAGCACCTTCAGGTACATGGATATGTATATCCTTTGTCTTATAAAAATCCTTTTCAATACCAAGCTTATCACTGACCGAACGGATATAGCTTATTGCTGTTTTAGCCGATTCCTGCATCACATCGCCAAGCTGTCCGGTAAGCTGTGTTTTTCCGCTTCCGTCCATTACATTTACTTCAACAGAAAGTGTATCTCCGCCGACAGCCGTCCACGCAAGTCCTCTTACAATTCCGACCTCGTTCTTCTCATTCATCATATCAAAACGGTATTTAGGCTGTCCAAGATAGTCTTTAAGATTTCTTGCAGAAACCTTTACAGAACGCTGTCCGTCAGCAAATTTCCTTGCCATCTTACGCATCAAAGCTGCAATCACTCTTTCTGTCTGTCTGACTCCTGCTTCTCTTGTGTACTCGCCACAGATTTTCATTACAGCATCGTCAGTTATCTCAAACCTTTTTCCGTCAATACCATTTTCCTTTGCCTGCTTCGGTATCAGATACGATTTTGCAATATTAAGCTTTTCAAGATTTGTGTAACCATTAACCTCAATAAGCTCCATTCTGTCAAGAAGCGGTCTGGGTATTCTCGAAACATCATTTGCAGTTGCGATAAACATAACATCCGACAAATCAAACGGCAGGTCTAAGAAATGGTCCTTAAAGCTCTTATTTTGTTCATAGTCAAGAACCTCAAGCATCGCAGATGCAGGGTCTCCCTTAATATCAGCGCCCATTTTATCTATTTCATCAAGGAGCATAAGCGGATTTTTCACCTTTGCTGAAATCATACCCGTCATAATTCTTCCCGGCATTGAGCCTATATAGGTTTTTCTATGACCTCTTATTTCAGCCTCATCGTGTACTCCGCCAAGAGAAATACGCACATACTTTCTGCCGACTGCGCGCGCAATCGACTTTGCAACAGATGTTTTACCCGTTCCCGGAGGTCCGGCAAGGCATATGAGTGTTCCCTGTCTTCCTTCAGTAAGCTTTCTTACCGCCATCTGTTCTATTATGCGTTCCTTGACCTTCTCCAGACCGTAATGGTCCTCATCTAAAATTGCTTTTACGTTATCTATATCAAGATTTTCTTCTGTTTTTTCTTCCCACGGAAGCTCTAAAACGGTATCAAGATAGTTCCGCGACACAGCGCTGTCTGCACTTGAGCCTGCCATCTTTTCAAAACGTGAGATTTCCTTCATTATCTTCTCACGCACGTCCTCTGAAACATTAAGTGCTTCCACTCTCTGACGGTATTCGTCAGCTTCGTTTTCAATTCCCTCTCCGAGCTCTTCCTCGATAACCTTCTTTTCTTCTCTGAGGAAATAATCACGTTGGTTTTGCTCTATCTTCTCACGGGTTGTCTTTGTTATATCCGCCTGAATTTTCAAAAGCTCTGTTTCATAGGAAAGTGCAGAAATAAAACCCTGCGCCCTCTCATATGCATCTGCAGTCTCAAGCATTTCCTGCTTGATTCTGAAATCCATATTCGATATTCCGACAAGACAATCACAAAGCTCACCGAGAGATTTAATCTTAAGGGTGCGGTTTACAAGCTCGTCCATCGTAATCACTCTTGAATATTTTACATATTCTTCAAATGTCGACTTAAGGCTTCGTGCCATTGCCGCATTATATATCGACTGTTCATCAGGAACCTCGTCATAATCATCTGCAATAACGCTCATATACGGCTCGTGGAGTGCAAGTTCAAACAGCTCTACCCTCTTTATGCCTTCAACCATCACTCTTGCCATTCCTCTTGGCAGCTTTACCATCTGCTTGATACGGCATAGTGTAGCTATATTAAACACATCATCATATCCCGGTTTTTCAACTCCCGGATCTATCTGTGCAACAAGAATTACCTCTCTTGCCCCTGACATTGCCGCATCAATAGCTTTAATTGACATTTCCCTTAGCACATCAAAGCTAACTGTCGAATGAGGCATAATCACAATATTTCTAAGTGCCACCATTGGCAATACATAGCTCATTATTTAATCTTGCTCCTTTGCAAATCCCGGCGCATCGCCTCTCGACATAGTCATTGAGTAGCCCGCCGACTTTATCTTTTCTTCTAATATTTTAAGTCCTTCTGCACTTTCTGCACCCGTTATCAGCTTATTATCATATAAATTATAGCTTTCACGTGCTGCTTTTGGCGAGAGATTAGGCATAACTACATTTGCACCGCACTGAAGTCCCCGCTCTCTGCCACCCTCGGCAATTGTTCCAAGAGCTGTTGTTGCCGGAATAAGTGCTTCAGGAAAGCACAGCCTCAGTATAGAAATAAGTCTTAAAGTCAGTTCAAGACTTCCGCTTTGAAAACCACCAAACGGAGTATCCTTATGCGGAACGAACGGACCTATTCCTATCATCTCCGGTTTAAGCTCCTGCAAAAATCTTATATCTCGAAGAATATGTTCATCCGTTTGATATGGCGAACCCACCATAAAGCCCGAACCAACCTGAAATCCAATCTCTTTAAGGTCAAAAAGGCACTTCTTCCTCACATCAAGCTTCATTCCCACAGGATGAAGCTTTTCATAATGCTCCGCAGTTGCTGTTTCATGTCTTAAAAGATATCTGTCTGCACCTGCAGCTTTCAGTCTGCGATAGGACTCTTTACTTCGCTCTCCAAGCGACAAAGTAACAGCAGCATCAGGTGCTATATTCTTTATCCCAACTATTATATCACACAAAACATCATCTGTGAAGTACAAATCTTCACCACCCTGCAATACAAAGGTGGAAAATCCCAGTTCCTTTCCAGCTCTACAACAGGAGAGGATATCTTCCTTAGTCAGTCTGTATCTTGCCGCTTTACTGTTCGAGCACCGTATTCCGCAATAGATACAGTCATTTTTGCATATAGACGAAATCTCTATTAAACCACGTATATAAACCCTATCTCCAAATACCTTTTTCCTTGCTTTATCCGCTTCCTTCTCAAGAAGCTCGTCCACACCGCCTCTTATCAATGCAAGCAGTTCTTTATCCGGAAGATTTCTGTTTTTAGCAAGCTCTTTAACATAGCTTTTCATATTATTCTTCCTCCTCCGAGAACAACGTCCTCGTCATACAGTACAACACTTTGTCCCGATGTTATCGCACGTTGCGGTTCCTCAAACTCAACTAAAATCCTACCGTCTTCTTCAAAAAATACACGTGCCGGACTCTCTTTCATATTATACCTCGCTCTTGCTGACAGCTTCATACCATCCGTAATTCCGTCAGCAAGCCAATTTACATTATCCGCTACAAGCCTGTTTGACATCAAATCCTCTGTAAGTCCGAGTATGACACGGTTTGTTTCCTTTTGAAGTTCTGTAACATACATAGGCTGTGGCAGGGCAAGTCCGAGACCTTTCCTCTGTCCTATCGTGTAACGTATAAGACCTTTGTGCCTGCCAAGAACATTTCCACTTAAATCGCAAAATTCGCCTTCTTCAAAGCTTCTTCCAAGATAGCTTTCTATAAAGTCTGCATATTTCCCGTCAGGAACAAAGCAGATATCCTGACTGTCCTTTCTCCTTGCATTTGAAAAGCCCTCATTTACAAGCTGTTCTCTCGCCTCCTCCTTCGTGCTTTCTCCCATTGGAAAACGCACAAACGGCAAAAGCTCACGTTGTATTCCGTAAAGGACATAGCTTTGGTCCTTCTTGAAATCAACTGCTTTTTTGAGGAAAAAGTTCTCTCCTGACCGTTCAATTCTTGCATAATGTCCCGTTGCAAGAAAGTCATAGCCGTTATTCTTTGCAAATTCTGCAAGAATACCAAATTTCATTCTGATGTTACACAAAATACACGGATTCGGTGTACGGCAATTGAGATATTCGTTTACAAACTCATCTATTACAAGCTTGCTGAATTCTTCTTCAAGATCAAGAAGATGCAAATGCACACCAAGCTTCCAACATGCAGCCTTCGCATCGGATATGGCACTTTCATCAACACCGCAAAGCTTCATCATTACACCGTCAACATCAATACCGTTTCTGATATATCCAAGCATAACAGCCGTAGAATCCACTCCGCCCGAAACTGCTACAAGTCCCTTATCCAATTCTTTGCACCTCTTTTCGTCTTAACCCTCAACAAAGGTTACCACAGATTTTTCGTTATACTGCGACGATATTATACCGCCGTCAGACAGTCTTGAATATACGCCTGCAAACATACCGTCATAAACATAAAGTCCGGTAAGATTTGAATACATCTTAAATTGCGGCTGTTTATCGGCAAGATAAATATTTTCTGTTTTATACGGAGTACAGTACTCCTGTACTATATAGTCTTCATTCCTGTATTTTTCAACCAGTTCTTTCCATTCAGATAATGTCGCATCCACACCTGCAAACACACCCTTTGAAGCATACGAATCGCTTGGTTTTATTATATATCTGTCCTTATCAGCAATTATTCTGTCAATATCAGCACATACAAGCTTTGATGTGTACGGAATATGCTTTTCAATAAGCTCATTTTCTCTGTCAGTAAGAATTTCTCTTGTCTTTTTATCTCGCAAGATATAAAACAGCGCTTTATGATGTATTATCTGAGTTCTTAATGCACCAAGAACACAAACCGCTCCTGCTTTATATGCATCTATAAACGCACCGCACTCGTGCAGTTCATTCATAATATCTACCGTTACTGCACGGCGATAGATAATATCCACCCTATCTCCATTCTCGTCAAGAAGTACGCCATTTTCAAATTTGAGTTTTCTTATATCAACTACTTTTGTCGGATAACCATACTTTTCAAACCGTCTCTTAAACTCATAAAACTCCGGCAAATATGCCTTATCAAGAAAATCAACAATCGCCACACGTGGATTTTTTACCCGATTTTTGAAGTTTCTGTAAATACTCCCTGTCGCAAGCACCCACGAATCAAACAGTTCAAAGCACGAAACATCACCAATAAGCTCACGTGGCAGATTATTGATTTCAAACGCCTTAAAGAGTTCGTAATCCTCCACCATCGCACTCGTACCATCGGTATTCAGCTCGCAGAATTTGAAATCCTTTGTTTCTTCATTATAGAATATGTCCATCCTCATTACAGGCACAGCTGTACCATAACCTGCATCAACCAAAATCAACTCTTCCAGCTCTTTTGAAAAGGGAAACAGCTTTCTGTATTCAGGAGAAGCTATATAGTGTTTTACAATCTTGTCAAATATCGCATAAAAGTCTGATACAAGGTTTCTGAATACTCCGATATCCTCGCTTTTATATATCTTGGGAATATGCAAAGTCTGCACACATCTTCCGTGAAAAGCAACAGGCGACTGCAGCAGATGTTCACGCACCCTCTTACCCGAATCCAGACACTCGTCATAGTTATTCTTTATATACTCAATCAGTTTTTTGTTCCTGTCCATATTCTACCTCATAAAGCTCAGCAAATACTCAAGTTCCGTCTCTGCTCTTTTTCCGTATATGATTGCATTCTTTCCGTCAGTTTTTATTTTATGCTTTGCCTCTTTAATATCAGCAACAGTTACTCCCGAATACCTGTCAATAATTTCATCGAGTGCATTGGTGTAAAAAATATTCTTTATAAGCTCTGCATATTCTGTTGCCCTTTTTGCCGGCATCGCATCTGCAATTCTGATTTCGATATATTTCTTAAGCCGTACATCAGGAAATACCATCGACAAATAGTGTTCAGTCATCGCTTCACTACTACCATATTTATCCGAAACAGTCTGAATAGTATCATTTCCTGTATAAACAAACCCATCACCAGCCGGGACAAATATTACCGGAACCTTCAGCAATTCGTCTGCATATGCCTCAAAGCCAAAGCTGTCCGAAAAAAGATACCGAGGGATGTAGGTTCGTGCATTATCCACATCGTCCCATATTTCAATTCTTTTAAGACCTCTGCCATTTGCCGAAATCAGTGCAAAAAATGGCGAAAGAATATATGCCGCACGGAATTTTTTCACAAAATCTTTTTCACTTTCATAATCCACCGACACCTGAGTTGAGGCACTTCCTCGCATCATATACCGCCCCATAGTTCCGCTCTTTTGAAAGTACATATCCATATATCTGTACCGTTCTTTTGGTATAAGCTCAATGCTGTCAAGATTTTTCTTATCAACAGCCGGCAATACACAAAGCTCTGCATCATATTTTTTCAAAACAGGCTCTGCCGTTTGATAAAAGCTGTTAAGCACTCTTTTTATATCAGATACATTTTCAAACGGAACGACACTTACCTCAAGCTGCGCTCCAGGCTCAAGTGTCAGAGTGTATTCTCCCATATCTGCACCCAGAATATTGCCCGATTCAGAAAAAACCGATTTTGCTCCAACCGAAATTTCGGTCAGAATATCTTTTACTCCATCAGAGTAATTAAACGGTTTATTGTTCTTCATCACAAAATGCTCCAGTTCAAGACCTATACACCGTCTTGACGTACAACCATTTTGAAAATACTCGCAAATTTTATCCTTTGCGTCCATAATCTCCCATCTCTTTTCTGACATCGCAATATTTCTTCATTGTATACTATACCACATTAACAGTCAAAATTCAATCCAAAAACAAAATTTTAGTTTCTTTTTTTCCTTAACCATAAACTATAACTATTTTGTCTTATTTTAGCATTTTCGTGTACTTTTGTAATCTATGCAGGTTTTTTAGTTGACTTTTTGGAACAAACCAGCTATAATCACAAGCAGAAACACATTTTACAGGAATGGTGAGATTATGAAAAAATTAAGAGTAGGTATTATAGGTTGCGGCAGAATATCGGTAATGCATCTCGTTTCAGCTGATAATCTTGAAATGGCAGAGCTTGTTGCCTGCTGCGATATAAAAGAGAACTTGGCCAAAGAGGTGGCTGAAAAGTACCACATAAATGCATATACCAATTATAAAGAAATGTTTGAGAAGGAAAATCTTGATGCAGTTCATGTCCTTCTCCCCCACAATCTGCATACAGATGTGAGCAAGGTCGCTTTTGAATACGGAGTTAATGTCCTTTCCGAAAAACCGATGGATGTTAATTACGAAAAAGCAGCAGAAGCTGTAAAGCTTGCAAAAGAGAAAAATGTACTGTACGGCATAATCTTCCAGTGCCGTTACAATAATTCTGCCAAGCTTGTAAAAGAGGCTGTATCTTCAGGAAAGCTTGGAAAGGTTATATCTGCTTCTTCAATTCTTACCTGGGCAAGACCTGATTCCTATTATCTTGAAAGTGATTGGAAAGGTACATGGGACAAAGAAGGCGGCGGTGTTGTTATAGACCAGGCAATTCACTCTATTGACCTTGTAAACTGGATTATCGGCTCACCTGTGAAAGATGTGTCCGTTTCGATGGCTAACAGAGGTCATAATATAGTTAAAGTAGAAGATAGTGCAGAAGGTCTTATCACATACGAAAATGGCGTTAAATACGGTTTTTACTGTATGAATAACTATGCCACAGATGAGCCTATACAGATACGTCTTTTCTGCGAAAACGGAAAGGTTGTATTCGATTACGATGATGCATATATCTACTACAATGACGGAACAGTTGAAGAAGCGCATCAGGGTGATGTTGCAGAATACGAAGGTGGCAAGGATTACTGGGGTTTCCAGCACATTCGCCAGATAGAGCAGTTCTATAATGCTTGCTTAGGACTTGAACCTCTTGATATAAGCGGTGAAGAAGCGCTTAAAACTCACAAGCTCATTATGGATATTTACGAAAAGGGTGCTATGAGACCGGGCAAATAACAACAGACAACTGTTATAAAATTCGCTCTTCACAAATTCAAAATGCAGGGTTAGGGATAAATCTCCCACCCTGCATTCTTTATTTATATTCATACCGAAATTCCACTCTTATCAAATAACTGAATAAGTAATGTTCCTGTTACAATTCCGGCAACAGACTGTATTGCATTACCCGGCATACTTAAAAGTGCAACGTCAAAGCCATAAAACGCACCTTCAAAAAGGTAATACCCCACTACCATCACCAACTCTGCCAGAATCGCAGCAATTACTGAGCATTTAATTACACTTAGCTTTCCTTTCAGAAATCTGATAACATAATATCCCACAACAGCCATCGCACCCTTTATCAGAAAAGTAGCAGGAATATAAAAAGCATATCCCGAAAACATATCTGCCAGCGCTGAGCCTATTCCCGCCGCAAGAAATCCGTAAAGTGGTCCTAATATCCACCCGGAAAGAATCACAACACCATCCCCCAGATTTATATATCCATTAGGAGTCAGTTGGATTTTTATAATCATAGTAGCAACGCACACCAATGCCGCCAGCATAGATGCGATAACTACCTTTCTTGTCTTACTGCTCATAATAAATCACCTCCCGTACTTACTCATCACATCAGCAACCATAGCCGAAAACTCATCCCTGACTTCTTCAGGGCTGATAATCCTTGCACCATTTCCAAATCCGAATACCCACGAATAAAAAAGTGGGCTCACAAACGCATTTATCCTTACGGTAAAATATCCGTCTTTACCGGGAATAATCATTGCATCCCTGCCAAACCGGTCTATTACCACTCCGGCAAACTCATCACGAAAACGTATGGATACTGTCTTTTCCTCTCCTCCAAACATACCGAAAACTTTCTTGGAATAGACCGCCATATCAAATTTATCAAATTTTTCTCTACCCTCACGTTTTTGTTCCTCAGCGCATATCTTTTCCATTTTATCAACACGGTAATGCTTTATCATATCTGCATCCGAATCATAACCAATCATATAATAATTCTCATCATCCCACGAAAGCGCCCACGGACTTATAATATACCGTTTACCATCACGATGTAGCTTTTTCGTCTTATCTGCCGTCCAGTCAAAATAGTAAAAGCTCAGCTTTCTGTCGCCATTTATTGCAGTATGTATTTCATCAACATTATAGTATATACTCTCGTTATCGTGCTTTATTCTGTTTGACACAAAAACCTGTCTTTGGAGCTGCTGTGCCTGAAATTTCCCTGCTAAGCCTTCTATCTTTTTAATCAGCTTATCCGACTTGGTACGTGTAATAAACTTAGACGACTGTACTGCATCCACCAACAGCTTAAGCTCCGGCATTTCAAAATCGCGCGAGGCTATATAATATCCGCTCGAACGTCCGCTACCGCTATTTTCAACATCTATACCAAACTGACGTAAATCCTCAATATTCTCATATATGCTCTTTCTCTCTGCTTTTATGCCGACACCGGCAAGCATTTCTATAATCTGTGATGTTGTAACCGGATTATCCTCATCAGTTTCATCAAGAAGGTACTTCATTATATAAAGCAGCTTCAACTTCTGATTTGACGATTTTGGCATATTACCACTCCTTGTGCTTATATCGGATTGAGTTTATTATAGTCTTTTAGAAAAATCTTGTCAAGTCCTCCTGATACAATTTTTGTCGAATTTGCTCATTGACTATCTATCCGAAAAAGAGTACAATGTAAGATATAATAAGGGAAAGTGTGGAATATTTTACATACGGAGGCGATTTCATGCTTAAAATTGGAATTGACGTAGGCTCGACAACCGTTAAAGCAGTCGTTCTTGATGATGACAAAATAATTTACGCAGATTATATGCGTCATTATTCCGATATAAAAAGTACTGTAAAAAAGTTACTTACCGATATTGTTGAAAAATTAGGTTCTATCAGTGCAGCAGTTTGTCTTACCGGCTCCGGCGGACTTCTTATTGCAAAGTTGCTTAGTCTTGGATTTGTGCAGGAGGTTATTGCCACAAAGGAGGCTGTCTCAAAGCTCTTGCCTGATACCGACGTTGTTATAGAGCTTGGTGGCGAGGATGCAAAGATACTCTACCTCACAAACGGTCTTGAACAAAGAATGAACGGAACCTGTGCAGGTGGTACCGGTTCATTTATCGACCAGATGGCAGGTTTATTAAAAACTGATGCGGCAGGGCTTAACAGTCTTGCTGAAAATCATACCAATATATATCCAATCGCCGCTCGTTGCGGTGTATTTGCAAAATCTGATGTTCAGCCTCTTTTGAACGAAGGTGCTGCCAGAGAGGACATTGCAGCATCTATTTTTCAGGCTGTTGTAACACAGACAATAAGCGGTCTCTCGCAAGGCAGACCTATAACAGGTAATATTGTATTTTTAGGCGGTCCGTTATATTTTTTAAGTGCACTCAGGCAACGTTTTGAACTAACTCTTGAAAGCCGTGCAAAAAGCTTTACCACACCGGAAAATGCTCAGCTTTTTGTTGCGCTCGGTGCAGCAATGACGGCTTCATCTTCTGATGAAGTTGATATTGAAGCTCTCATCACTACACTTTACAATTGTCCTGATGCAGAGAGTGAAATCACACGTATGCGCGCACTTTTTGCCGACGACAACGAATATGACGAATTTACCACAAGACACGATAAGGACAAGGCAGAACGTGCAGATTTAGCAAGCGCCAACGGAGCATTATATCTCGGTATGGATATAGGTTCTACAACGATAAAAGCAGCTTTGATAGATGATGATGGAAAAATCCTCTATGACCACTATGCAAAGAACGATGCAAGCCCAATTGATATGGGCGTAAAAATATTAAAAGATATTTACAGGAAGCTGCCTGAAAGTGCTTACATAAAAAACGCCTGTGCAACCGGTTACGGTGAGCAACTTATGATGGCAGCTATGAGAATCCCCGAAGGCGAGATAGAAACAATAGCACACTATAAAGCCACAGAATTTTTCCTGCCTGGAGTTGATTTTATTATAGATATCGGCGGTCAGGATATGAAGTGTATGAAGATTAAAAACGGCGTTATAGATTCTATAATGCTTAACGAAGCCTGTTCATCAGGCTGTGGCAGCTTTATACAGACCTTTGCCGAATCCTTAGGCTATACCGTACCTGATTTTGCAAAGGAAGCACTTAAAGCTAAAAATCCTGTCGATTTGGGTACAAGGTGTACCGTATTTATGAACTCACGTGTAAAGCAGGCGCAAAAAGAAGGAGCAACTGTCGGAGATATCTCCGCCGGTCTTTCCTACTCTGTTGTAAGAAATGCTCTATACAAGGTTATAAAACTCAGGGACCCGTCTCTTATGGGCGAAAAGATTGTTGTTCAGGGCGGTACTTTTAATAACAACGCTATTCTTCGCGCTTTTGAGCTTGTATCAGAAAAGAATGTTGTAAGACCTGATATTGCAGGTATTATGGGCGCATTCGGCGCAGCTTTAATTGCAAAGGAACGTGCCGGAGATAAGGCTTGTGATATTATAACGCAATCAGAGCTTGACAGCTTTACCTACAAAGGAACACTTGTACGTTGCAAAGGCTGTTCTAATCAATGTCGGCTTACCGTAACAAAATTTGCCGATGGAAGAAGCTTTATTTCAGGCAACCGTTGCGAAAAGGGTGCAGGCATTGCAAAGGAAGCTAACGAGTTGCCTAATCTGTTCAAATATAAGTACGAGCGTGTATTTAGCTACACCCCACTCGACTGTATGACCGCACCACGAGGTATAATCGGACTACCCAGAGTACTTAATATGTACGAAAACTACCCTCTTTGGTTTACGGTATTTACAAAGCTCGGTTTCTCGGTACAGCTTTCTCCCGAAAGCTCGCACAAAATTTACGAGCTTGGTATAGACTCGATACCATCTGAGTCTGCCTGCTATCCCGCAAAAATGGTACACGGTCATATCGAAAGTCTGTTAAACTCTGGAGTTAAGCTTATCTTCTACCCCTGTGTTCCTTACGAGCAGACAGAATACAGCAATGCAGGAAACCACTTTAACTGTCCGATTGTTACCTCATACCCTGAGGTAATATACAACAATATGGACAGAGTAAGACAAAATGGTGTACGTTTTCTCTATCCATTTATAAACCTTGACAATGAAGCTTCTGTTGTGCGCCAGCTTTCAAAAGCATTTGAAGACTTCGGCATAAGCAAGGCTGAAATCGCCTCCGCGGTGCACGATGGTTTTGATGAGCTTGCGGCATACAAAGAAGACATCAGAAAAAAAGGCGAAGAGGTCATACGATATCTCGAAGAAAACAACGAGCGAGGTATAGTGCTTGCCGGAAGACCGTATCACATAGACCCCGAAATAAATCACGGTATTCCCGAAATGATTACATCACTCGGATTTGCTGTTTTGACAGAGGATTCTGTTGCACATTTAGGAAACTTAAAGCGCGATATACGAGTTGTCGACCAATGGGCATATCACACCAGATTATACGAAGCGGCTGCCGAGGTGCTGAAAAATGAACGATTAGAGCTTATTCAGCTTAACTCTTTCGGTTGCGGACTTGATGCCGTTACCACCGATCAGGTACAGGAAATACTTCAGTCGCACGAAAGAATTTATACCACACTTAAAATAGATGAGGTTTCAAACCTCGGAACAGCAAGAATAAGAATACGTTCTCTCAAGGCAGCTGTAAAGGAGCGTGCAGAAAACGCATTTTCACCCGAAGAAATAGAGCCTTATACAATAAGCCGTGTCCCCTTCACCGAAGACGAAAAAAAGCGGCACACTCTTATTTTCCCGCAGATGAGTCCTGTTCATTTCAGACTGTTTGAAGCCGTATTCAACCTAAACGGTTATAATGCGATAGTACTTGACAAGGTTTCTCCAGAAGATGTTGAAGCAGGACTTAAGAGTGTTAATAACGATGCCTGCTATCCGTCAATCTTGGTAACGGGACAGCTTATAAACGCATTTAAGTCAGGAAAATGCGACCCTGACTGTACATCTCTTATGATTACGCAGACCGGCGGTGGCTGCCGTGCAACCAATTATATTGCATTTATCAGAAAGGCACTTAAAGAAAGCGGATATCCGCAGGTGCCGGTTGTCAGTCTTAACATATCCGGACTTGAATCAAATCCGGGCTTTAAGCTGACTCCCCTTTTGGTACACGATATTGTAAAGGCTTGCGTTTTAGGCGACCTGCTCCTAACTCTTATGCTTGCAACAAGACCGTACGAGCTTGAAAAGGGCAGAACGGACAGAGTTTATCGCACTCTTATGGCAGAACTTTACGAGAACTTCGTATCAGGACGTAGAGTAAAGCTTAAAATGAAAAAGACCGTACAGAAGATTGTAGATGCCTTTCTTTCAATACCGACAGATGACGGCTTGAGAAAGCCGAAGGTTGGAGTTGTCGGGGAAATTCTTGTTAAATTCCACCCAGGCGCTAACAACAACATCATTGATGTTATCGAAGCTGAGGGCGGCGAGGCGGTTATGCCCGGACTATTGGATTTCTTTATGTACTGTCTGTTTAACAACAACTTCAAGCACAAAAACTTAGGCGCAACAAAGAAATCAGCTGACCTTTCCAATGCCGGCATATGGGCATTAGAGCTTTATCGGAAAGCAATACGTAAAGCACTTATAAACACTAAGTATGCAGACCGTATTCCCGAGCATATCTCCAATATTGCAGAAGGTGCAAGCACAGTTTTACAACTTGGACACTCAACAGGCGAGGGTTGGTTCTTAACCGGTGAAATGGTCGAGCTTATCAAGAAAGGTGTTCCAAATATTGTATGCGTTCAGCCTTTTGCCTGCTTGCCAAATCACGTAACAGGCAAAGGTATGATAAAAGAGCTCAGAAACCAATACCCTGAGTCAAACATTGTCGCTGTCGATTATGACCCGGGCGCAAGTGATGTTAACCAGCTCAATCGTATTAAGCTTATGATTGCTGTCGCTTTCGAAAACCTGAAAAAGCAACAGGAAGCCGAAGAAAAGGTAGCAAGGAAAATAAACCGAAAGCAAAACACAGCAGACAAAACGTAACAAAATACGGACTGTACATACAGTCCGTATTTTGTTATATTTTCCAATGTCTATTTTTCCCTACATCTAAACCGCCTTAGCCTACATATTGCACAGTTTATTTAATTATGGCAATTAGAACACCACAATTTGTTTATGTCAAGAGGTGTATTGACAAAAGTCAGTACTTAATGATAAAATGTCAAAGGAGGCGAATAATATGACTAACCTTAATCAGACTCCCAAAGGCGAGAGAATACACATTGGCATATTCGGTCGCACAAATGCAGGTAAATCAAGCATTTTAAATGCACTTATAAACCAGAATATTGCCATTGTATCAGAGATAAAAGGCACAACCACCGATCCAGTTTCAAAGGCAATGGAGCTTTTGCCTTTAGGTCCTGTTGTGATAATAGACACCCCTGGACTTGATGATAACAGCGAGCTTGGAAAAGATCGTATCAAAAAGTCCTATCAGATGCTTGCAAAAACCGATATAGCTATCATAGCAGTCGATTCATCAAGCGGTATTGGCGAAACGGAGACAAATCTCATAGACGAGATTAAATCACGTTCTATTCCTTACATTACTGTTTTTAACAAGTGCGATCTTGCTCCCGTTTCAGTTTCAGGCAAGAACGAAATAGCCGTTTCCGCCTTAACAGGCGAGAATATTACCGAGCTTAAAAATATGATAGCTACGCTTGCACCCGAAAAGGAAGAACGAGTTCTTGTAGGCGATTTAATAGATTCGGGAGATATTATCGTGCTTGTTGTTCCAATAGACGAAGCAGCTCCAAAGGGCAGATTAATTCTTCCACAGCAACAGACAATACGTGATATTTTAGATAACGGCGCAATAGCAGTTGTCTGCAAGGATACAGAGCTTTCAGATACGCTTGCAAAGCTTTCTGCAAAGCCACGGCTTGTTATTACCGATTCACAGGTTTTCAAAAAGGTTGCAGAAATTGTACCCTGTGATATTCCGCTCACATCTTTTTCTATACTATTTGCAAGGTACAAGGGTGATTTGCAAACTCTTGTTGACGGTGCAAAGGCAATCAACAGTTTAGAGGACGGCGACAGAATTCTTATTGCCGAAGGTTGCACTCATCACCGACAATGCGGCGATATCGGTTCTGTCAAAATCCCACGTATGCTCGAAAAGATTACAGGGAAAAAGCCGGTTTATGACTTTGTAAGCGGTACAGAATTTGCCGAAAACACAGGCGAATATAAGCTTATTATTCACTGTGGCGGCTGTATGCTTAGTGAGAGAGAAATGCGTACAAGAATTGCAGCAACTACTGCAAGAAATATTCCAATCGTAAACTATGGCGTACTTCTTGCCTGCCTTACCGGCATATTAGACCGCTCATTAGAGCCGTTTTCTGATATTACTATTTAATAATCCATCATATCTCCGGGGCCGTTGCCCATTGCGTGAGCATATTAACAAAGGAAAAATGGAAGCGGTTTTGAATTATCAAGGGCATAACTCTCGACATAATCAACAGGCGTATACATCATCGAGAATATATCCGGTCGGTCATAAAACTCCGGATATCACTCAGCTTGACGAGATGCGTCCTCACAATGCACAAGACGTTTCGAGTCAAGCTTCTTTATAAGCCTTATCATTTCATAAATCAAAAATGACACATTATTCATTTTCGATAAAATCATTATACTAAAAAGACCATATCTTTTCAACAAAAATAACAATTATATTATACAAAATACAAAAAAATCGGAACAAGGGCAACTTGTTCCGACGTGGCAAACGAAAAATACCCACTCTATTGAGTGGGTATTTTGAACACAGCGAAGTCCGCTGCGACGTGGAGCTTGTGATCCGGCTCGAACGGACGACCTGCGCATTACGAATGCGCTGCACTACCGACTGTGCTACACAAGCATATAATCCGCACAAGCGGAAATCACCTGTGCGGATATAAGCAACGTTAAGACAACAAAGATTTTGCTATCTCATTTATTCTTCTGCCATCAGCTCTGCCTTTTGTTTTCGGCATTACTGCAGCCATGACCTTACCCATATCCTTAACGGATACAGCACCGACTTCAGCTACTGCTGCTTTTACAATAACAGCAAGCTCATCATCAGAAAGCTGTTCGGGCAAGTATTCCATCAAAAAACCAATTTCTGCCTTAAGTTCGGCGATTAAATCGCTTCTTCCGCTCTTTTCATAATCGGGAAGTGAATCCTTCCTTTGCTTTAACTGCTTTGCAATTACTTCAAGAACGCCTTCATCATCAAGAGTGATTAGCTTGTCTTTTTCAATTTGAAGAACTCCGGCGCGAATCATCTGTACAACATTCTTACGCACGGTGTCTTTATCTTTCATTGCAGTTTTCAAATCCTGCGCCAATCTATCTTTAAGATTCATACTAACACCTAATTAAAACTTTCTCTTACGAGCAGCCTCTGACTTTTTCTTACGCTTTACACTCGGCTTTTCATAATGCTCGCGCTTTCTTATCTCAGACATAACGCCCGACTTCGCACACTGTCTTTTGAAACGGCGAAGAGCGCTATCCAAAGACTCGTTGTCTTTTACACGAATTTCTGACATCTGTTTCCCTCCCTCCGGCAAAACAATTTCCGGCTGTTTAATGGAAAAACTATCCTATAACTAACGATAGTTGCCACAAGAGATATTATACCTCATTTTACATATATGTGTCAAGTTTTTTACAAAAAAAAATTGTTAATTATGAAAAAACATCCATTTTTTCTACAAATTTATTAAAAAATGCTTGACATAACAAGTAATCAAGTGTATAATATTTGAGTATCCGCATTGAGTAAGGTTATAAATCTGTCAATTTGACAGTACCTACAAGGGCGCGACTTCATATTTATAAGGAGGTGTAACACAATGTATGCAGTAATCGTTACAGGCGGAAAGCAGTACAAGGTTTCTGAGGGCGACACACTCTTCGTTGAGAAGCTTGAGGCTCAGGAGGGCGAGGTTGTTACTTTCGATACAGTACTTGCTGTTTCTGACGGTGATGCTCTTACCATCGGCGAACCTACAGTTGCCGGCGCAAAGGTAACAGCTAAGGTTGTTAAGCAGGGTAAGGCTAAGAAAATCTACGTCTTCAAGATGAAGAGAAAGAAGAACGAGAGAAGCAAGAAGGGCCACAGACAGCCCTACACTAAGGTTGTAATCGAGACAATCAACAAATAATTTTCATAAATATATCGGAAAGCTGAGGTGTTTTTAATGGCTCATAAAAAAGGTATGGGAAGTACCAAAAACGGTCGTGATAGCGAATCGAAAAGACTTGGCGTTAAGCGTGCTGATGGTCAGAAGGTTTTAGCTGGCAGTATTTTGGTAAGACAGAGAGGCACAAAAATTCATCCGGGTAACAACGTTGGCATTGGCAGCGATGATACACTTTTCGCAAAGATTGACGGTGTAGTTAAGTTCGAGAGAAAAGGTAAGGATAAGAAGCAGTGCAGCGTATACTCTGCATAAAAATGTTATAAGGGGCGGCTTTGAGAGTTAAATCTCTCGGGGCTGTCTTTTTTTATCAATTCTTGCAGTATGTAAGCTTGTAGCACAACCACAAAGCTGTGCGGTTTCTTTCATATTTATAACATCATGTGCCATCCCAACAAAAATGGACACAGACTATATATGTGTAAAAGCTGACGGCTCTGTTTTTAGTCCTGATGAGATTTCGTACAAATTCAGGCTGTTTCTTAAGAAGAACAATCTCCCCCACATCAGATTACACGATTTAAGGCATAGTTGTGCATCTCTCTTGATTGCTCAGGGTGTGGATATAAAGGTAATACAAGAATGGCTGGGACATTCTTCGATTGCAACGACCGGAAATATCTACGGACATTTACAGTTTAAGCAGAAGATTGAAACGGGTGCAATTTTGGAAAATCTGTTAGAAAAAAAAATGCGTTAGAAAAGTGTTAGAAAGAATCGTAAAACGAGGGTATGAGGAAAGGTAAAACAAAAATAGAGAATGGCTCAAAACCTAAGGTTTTAAGCCATTCTCCGTGGTGCTCGAGGCCGGGGTCGAACCGGCACGGGTATTACTACCCACGGGATTTTAAGTCCCGGGCGTCTGCCAATTCCGCCACTCGAGCTTATTCAGTACGCATTATATTATAACACAACAATACCGTTTATGTCAAGACCTTCCTTATGTAAATTTATCAACATTTTTATTTTTCTTACAATTCCATCAAAATCACAAAACATTTGAAAATAATTACAAATTAAAGTTGACAAACCACATATTTATGTGTTATAATATTCATCGTGGTAAATTTATGCGCCGGTAGCTCAGTTGGATAGAGTGTTTGGCTACGAACCAAAAGGTCGGGGGTTCGAATCCCTTCCGGCGTACCACGTCAGAGCAAGCTTAATATTGCTTGCTCTGATTTTTTATGCAAAAAACCAAAGTTCACTTCAAACTTATAATTGAGCTTGAGTCTATGTTGTATATCGCTCCAAAGGGCGATTGGTGGATTAGCACAGCAAGTCCTAACTCCCTCGCAGACATCTAATCATCGGTAAAAGAACCATATATTACATTTGCATTATAGGGAACCTTTATGCTATGATATATTCATAAGCAAGGAGGTAGATAAAATGCTTAAAAAGATTATGGTATCCGCTTTTGTAGTGGCTCAGGTTATGAATATGTACATAGCCGCCTCGGCAGCAACGACACATACGGTAGTATCCGGTGATACTATGTGGAAGATTGCCGTAAAGCACGAAATCGGGATTAGTGAGATTATATCTGCAAATTCGCACATAGAAAATCCGCACCTTATTTATCCGGGACAGGTACTTAATATCCCGACATTAAATCAGGACATTCTTGATTTTGAAAGTACAGTTGTAAGACTTGTGAATGAAATCAGAGTAGAAAACGGACTAAAGCCGTTAGCTGAAGACTGGGAGCTTAGCCGTGTTGCAAGATATAAGTCTCAGGATATGAAGGATAATAATTATTTCTCACACACAAGTCCTGTTTACGGCACACCGTTTCAGATGATGAAGAATTTTGGCATCAAATACAAGAGTGCAGG
This sequence comes from Eubacteriales bacterium, assembly GCA_018384175.1. GTDB lineage: Bacteria > Bacillota > Clostridia > UBA1381 > UBA1381 > HGM11525. Next base: position 12,543 of record JAHAZB010000119.1, on the reverse strand, counting down.
CGAGAATATTGCAAGAGGACAAACGACACCTGAAAGGGTAGTAAATGCATGGATGAACTCGTCAGGGCACAGAGCAAATATCCTTAATTCCTCATATACCAAAATCGGTGTAGGATATGTCAAAAGCGGGCATTACTGGACACAGATGTTTATAGGATAATCAAATGGACATTCTTCTTTTGAGGAATGTCCTTTTTTGTATAAAAGTGTTGATTTTTGCAGAAAATTTGATATAATTACTTCTTGGTGGATTTTATATTAAGGGGTAATGAAAATGGTATCGTTTATCAGGAAAAACACTGTTATGGCAATTGCACTTTGTGCTGCAGTTTTAACAAGCTTTGTTGTACCGCCTGACAGTACTTATATGGAGTATTTCGACTTCAAGACACTTGCGTGCCTTTTTTGTGTGTTGGCTGTTGTGTGTGCACTTAAGAACATAAACTTCTTTTACATACTTGCAAGGCGTGTTGTACAAGTCTTCAAAACTGCGAGAATGAGTGTTCTCGCACTTGTTTACATAACATTTATAGGCTCAATGCTTATTGCAAACGATATGGCACTTCTGACCTTTCTACCGCTTGGGTATTTTGTACTTACCACGACCGGCAAGGAAAAATATATGGCATTCACATTTATAATGCAGAATATTGCAGCGAATTTAGGCGGAATGCTAACACCTTTTGGCAATCCGCAGAATTTGTACCTGTATTCAACCTTTGAAATACCAAATCTTGAATTTGTCAAAATTATGTTTCCACCGTTTGCATTATCGGTAATTCTGATTACGCTTTGCTGTCTTATTTTTGTCAAAAATGAGGAGCTTAGCCTACCTGACGAAAAGGTAGAGCTTAATATACCAAGAGTAACTCTTTACCTAATACTGTTTTCACTTTCAATTGCGATAGTTTTCAGGGGAATACCTTATTGGACAGGCTTGGTTATAATACCTGCTGTGCTAATGTTCACAGATAGGAAAGCTCTTAAAATGGTAGATTATCCGCTTCTCTTTACGTTTGTATTCTTCTTTATATTTTCAGGTAATATGGCACGAGTAGAAGTTGTAAAAGATTTCTTCTCGATATTGCTTGAAAAAAGCACACTATTATTCAGTGTGATATCTTGTCAGGTTATAAGTAACGTACCATCAGCAATACTGCTCTCGCAGTTCACCGAGAACTATGCTGATTTACTTGTAGGTGTGAATATCGGCGGTGTTGGAACTCTTATTTCATCGCTTGCAAGCCTTATTACATTTCGTGAGTATGTCAAGCACAACCCTGAAAAGACGGCGTATTACATCAAACAATTCTCGCTTTATAACTTCGGATTTTTGATAATACTGGTAGTATTTATGAGTATAATATGAAAAAAGTGCTTATGCAATTGCATAAGCACTTTTTGTTTCTTAATTATTCAGCATCAGCTTCGGGAGCTGCTTTAGGAGCACGTTCCTCTCTGGGAAGTGTATCCTTGTGCGAAAGGCTGATTTTGCCTGTCTTTGCGTCGATTTCCATAACCTTGACAGTAAGTGTATCGCCCTCTTTTACAACATCTTCAACCTTTTCTACTCTATGATGAGCAAGCTTGGAGATGTGGCAGAGACCGTCCTTACCGGGAAGGATTTCTACGAATGCACCAAATGCTGTAATTGTCTTAACAAGACCTGTATAAATCTCGCCAACCTCAGGCTCTTTTACGATAAGCTCGATAGTCTGACGAGCAGCATCACCTGATGCCTGGTCAACTGCGAAGATATAGATTGTACCATCGTCTTCAATATCAATCTTAGCACCTGTATCTGCAACAATCTTCTGGATAACCTTACCGCCCTGACCGATAACCTCACGAATCTTATCCGGGTCAATGTGCATTGTCATAACCTTCGGAGCATACGGTGAAAGCTCACCACGAACTTCAGGAATTGCCTTCAAAAGAACTTCGTCGATGATATGGCAACGTGCAATTCTTGTCTTTCTGAACGCCTCAGAAATTACCTCGTAGGTAAGACCGTCGTTCTTTATATCAACCTGAATAGAAGTAATACCCTTCTTTGTACCAGCTACCTTAAAGTCCATTTCGCCGTAGAAGTCCTCTAAGCCCTGAATGTCAACCATTGTTGTGAAGCCTTCGTCAGTTGTGATAAGACCGCAGGAAATACCTGCAACGGGAGCTTTAATGGGTACGCCTGCTGCCATAAGAGCAAGTGTAGAACCACATACAGAACCCTGTGATGTTGAACCGTTAGAAGAAAGAACCTCTGATACTGTACGGATTGCGTACGGGAACTCCTCCTCTGACGGAAGTACAGGAACTAATGAACGTTCAGCCAATGCACCGTGTCCTATCTCACGTCTGCCGGGGCCTCTTGATGGCTTTGTTTCACCAACAGAATATGACGGGAAGTTGTAGTGATGCATATATCTCTTGCTTTCCTCATTATCAATACCGTCAAGGCGCTGCATCTCTGCAAGAGGTGCAAGTGTTGCAATTGTAAGAACCTGAGTCTGTCCTCTTGTGAACATACCCGAACCGTGTGTTCTTGGCAAAAGGTCAACCTCTGCCGCAAGCGGTCTTATCTCGTCAAGACCTCTGCCGTCAACACGCTTACCTTCGTAAAGCCAAGCACGAACAATTTCCTTCTGCATCTTATAAAGAATTTCACCAAGCTCAACCATAAGGTCGGGGAACTCTTCTGAAAGCTTTTCAATAATCTCAGCTTCGATAACACCCATACGCTCGTCTCTGATATTCTTATCATCTGTATCAAGTGCGAACTTAATCTTGTCATAGCACATATCCTTGATTGCGTTCCAAAGGTCTGCATTAACGGTATGCGGTGTATACTCAAACTTCGGCTTACCGATTTCTGCGGTAATACTGTCGATAAATTCACAGATCTCGATGATAGTCTTATGAGCAAACTTAATACCATCAAGCATTACGTCCTCAGGTATTTCGTTTGCACCAGCTTCAATCATAATGATTTTTTCTTTAGTACCTGCGAGAGTTACGTGCATTTCTGACTTTTCTCTCTGTGCTTCTGTCGGGTTGATTACATATTCACCATCAACCAAACCGAGCCACACACCACCGATAGGACCCGCCCACGGAATGTCTGAAATTGAAAGTGCTATTGATGTACCAATCATAGCCGCAACCTCAGGCGGATTGTCATGTTCAACTGAAAGAACTGTTGCAACAACGCAGACATCGTTACGAAGGTCTGTCGGGAAAAGCGGACGAATAGGTCTGTCGATAACTCTTGATGTAAGGATAGCCTTTTCTGACGGCTTGCCCTCACGCTTAATATATCCACCCGGAATTTTACCTACCGAGTAGAGCTTCTCCTCGTAATCAACTGAAAGCGGGAAGAAATCAATGCCTTCTCTTGGCATTCTTGATGCAGTTACGTTTACCATTACTACTGTGTCGCCATAGCGAACTAAACAATGTCCGTTTGAAAGGCAGCACATTTTACCTGTTTCAACAACCAGCTTGCGACCTGCAAGTGTTGTTTCGAATGTCTTAAACATCATTTTACATCTCCTTTGTAATTCAATTTTCGTGGGAGATATATCAGCAGATAAATACAACAGCTTTATATAAAGATGCTCTATTTATATGCTAAGATACCTCCGCAAAATCAAATTTATGGGCAAACATAAATGCTTGCCCATAAACATAATTTCTTACTTTCTAAGACCAAGTTTAGCAACAAGGGCACGATATCTTTCGATGTCCTGCTCCTTCAAGTAGTTCATAAGACCACGTCTCTTACCAACCATCATAAGAAGACCACGTCTGGAGTGGTTATCCTTCTTGTGAGTGTTAAGATGCTCGTTGTTCAGGTGGTTAATTCTCTCTGTAAGAAGTGCGATCTGCACCTCAGGAGAACCTGTATCGCCCTCGTGTGTTGCGAAGGTAGCGATAATTTCCTGCTTACGCTCCTTTGTCATTGCTTTCACCTCCTATAATAAATGATCCCCTGTCGCTGAGAAACCGTAGGTGATTCGGTTATCCAAGCGTAGGTTTAACCTTAATTTGCAAAAAATCAATAAATACAATAAGCTTACTTTCTGTTGAAACGCTTGTTGAACTTTTCCACACGGCCGCCTGTATCGACAAGCTTCTGCTTACCTGTGTAGAAAGGATGGCACTTTGAGCAGATTTCCACCTGGATATCTTCCTTCGTAGAACCAATCTCAATTACCTCGCCGCAAGCACATCTGATAGTAGTCTGCTTGTATTCGGGATGAATTCCTTGCTTCATTCGGTATCCCTCCTTACTTATTTTTTGCTGTGCAAAGCACACCGATAGTAATTATAACATATCATTTCCCATTTTGCAAGTTTTTTTGTAATTTTTTTGGTTATTTTTGAAAAAATAAAAGCCGTACCATTTATGGTACAGCTTCTATCACAATTTCAATCTGTCTAAAAATCCTATTTTCGGTAGTTTCGCTTCCTTTGGTTGTTCATTATTCAAAACCGCAGTTACATTATCCTCCAGATATTCGCAGAACTTGCGTCCATATCTATTCCTCAAAATATCGGTTGCTTCTGCCATTCTGTTCTTTCGCTCGTCAAGATTATGCATATCACTGCCAAGTATATGCACATAATCACGGTAAAAAAGGTCTAACAGAGTTTTTCGCATCGGTTTTGAAAGGAACGAATCCGCATTAACCTGAAACAACACATCAAGAGCTTTAAGATTATGAAACTCGCTTCTATATCGCATGTATCGTTCTATATGCGCCATTACGGGCTTTAGTCCCATAAGCTTTATATTATATATAGCCTCGTAAAGCTCCTGATTCCATCCGGAATATGGCATTTCTATCAGGATATAATCCGTTTTCTGCACAGCAAGTTTGGTAACAGTATCATATCTGCCTATGTATGACTTCAAATGCAGCTCTGCACCCAGACGGATTTCCGGAAAATCTCCTCCATCTATCGACATTGCATTATATAGCTCATCATACGCCCTGTTACGTCTTTCGATAAAACTATCAATATCACTCTCGTCCCCAATATATGCATGGGAGGTCGAAACAACCGTATCTATTCCGTCCCGTTTTGCTCTTTTGAGCATTTTCAAAGCTGTTATAATATCTTCTGCACCATCATCTACGTCGGGAAGGATATGCGAATGAAAGTCAATCATACTGCTTCTCCGTTCAATCAAAGATTTCCGATATAGTACTTCACAAGCTCCTCTAAAAGTTCGTCTCTTTCTACGCGAACAATTTTACTGCGCGCGCCGTCATAACTGGTAATATATGTCGGATCTCCCGAAAGAATATACCCAACAATCTGACTTATAGGATCATAACCCTTAAGCTTCAGTGAATTGTAAACTTCGTCCAGAATCTCTCTTACAAGCTTTGCTTTATCATTCTCGAATGCTCCCCATCTAAGGGTATCGTTATTATCCATAATATTTTCCTTTCCGCTTCTGATAATACAAAAGCAAGCTGATATATTTTTATTATATCAGCTTTATAACTCTTTTGCAAGAAAAATTTATATATTATTTTATGCACCAGGTATGTTCTAAAGGTCCACTGCCTTTTCCGAGATTAAGCCCTGCCTCAAGTGCACCCGAAAGATAGTTTTTTGCGCTTTCAACAGCCTTTTCAAGATTGCATCCGTCTGCCAATGCACAGGCTATTGCAGAAGAAAGTGTGCAGCCTGTACCGTGAGTATTTGGGTTATCAATTCGCTTAGCAGAAATAATGCTGATAACACCTTTATCGTACAAAACATCTGTCGCATCGCAAACAAGATGACCGCCCTTTACCAGAACCGAAACACCGCATTTTTCAGAAATATTTACTGCTGCTTTCTTCATATCATCTATGCTTTTAATCTCCATTCCCGAAAGCACCTCCGCCTCAGGTATATTAGGAGTTATAAGTGTAGCCAACGGCATCAGCTTACTTTTAAGTGCTTCGGTTGCATCTTCACTAATCAACCTGCTTCCGCTTGTCGATACCATAACTGGGTCAACTACAATATTCTTAGCATCATACTCATTAAGCTTATCGGCAATTTTTGCAATAATATCCGCCGAAGAGACCATACCTATTTTTACTGCATCAGGTACAATATCGAAAAAAATACTGTCAAGCTGTTTTCCTACAAAATCAGCCGACACCTCATATATCCCGTCCACACCCATTGTATTTTGTGCAGTAAGTGCGGTTATAGCACTCATTGCATACATTTTATGTGCAGTTATAGTCTTGATATCCGCCTGAATTCCTGCGCCGCCGATTGAATCAGACCCTGCTATCGTAAGAACCTTTTTAATCAAAATATTCACCCGCTTCTAAAAATGAATTTATATAGAAATCACATATGTCCTTTACCGGCTTATCCTCGCTTACATCATATACACCGCAAACAATAAACCCGTCTCTTTTAGCACTTTTTGCAGCATAAAATGCATCTTCAAACACGACAGTGTTTCCCTTTTGTGTTCCCAGCGCTTTAAGAGCTTTGTTATATATTTGTGCCGTTGCTTTGTTACAGCCAAGCTCACCGCAAGTCAGTATCGAATCAAAGTATTCTATTACCTTATTTCTTTCAAGTGCAGCTTTTGCAAGAGTTTTATCGGTTGCAGTAGCAACGCACATCCTGACTCCTTTGCTATGAAGACAGTTTATAAAATCTCCTACACCTTCTTTAAGCAATGCTTCTTCAAAATAGAAGCTTTCCACTATCTTAAGAATTCCTGCCAGTATCTCATCAACACCTTCTTCAAGGTTGTATTGTTTTTTGACGTATGTACACGACTCAATAAGACTCATTGACCCTATTTCATCCTGCAAGGTCGGCGAGGCTTGTATACCTTTCGATTTCAAGTACCTCTCACCCACTCCATCCCATGCGTGCATAGAATCAAGAAGTGTTCCGTCAAGGTCAAAAATTGCACCCTTAATTTTCATTTGATATCATTTCCTCTGATAATTTCTTTAGCTTTTTACAGGCAGAAGTTATATCATCACTTGCAAATATTGCTGAAACAAGTGCAACACCATCAACACCGCTACCCTTAAGCTCAAGTATATTATACCCTGAAATGCCGCCGATTGCAACAACAGGAACACTAACATTTTCACAAATTTCCTGTAAAGTGTCGAAAGATACGCTTTCAGCATCGAGTTTTGTAGAAGTAGAAAATACAGCTCCGACCCCAAGATAGTCCGCACCACTTTCCACAGCATCTATCGCTTGCTCAACAGTCTGTGCCGAAACACCGAGTATCATATCATTCCCTATTATCCTTCTGACATCCTTCGCTGACATATCGCTCTGTCCAACGTGAACACCGTCCGCTTTACATTTTACCGCAACGTCAATATTATCGTTTATTATAAACGGAACTTTATATTCTCTGCAAAGCTCCCCTATTTCCATAGCTTCTTTGAGAAATTCTTCATCCGACATATCCTTTTCCCTGAGCTGCAGACAGGTTATTCCTCCCTCTAAAGCTTCTTTAACCTGTTCCTTCAAGGTTCTTTTCCCAAGCCACGAACGGTCTGTTACTGCATAAAGAAGCATTATTTCTTTATCGCATTTCATATTTTGCACCATCCTTTAATATTTCCGGAGTCATATTGCAAAGCTCATCAATTATGAGATTTCGGTAAGTAGAATTACCGCCATCTCCAAGCTTTTCGTATCCTCTTTCACCTGCAAGTCCCATTGCGCAAACTGCTGCAGCGCAAGCTTCTGTGATATTCTCCGGATTAGCCACCGCAAAAGCTGTCATAATACTGCTGAGCATACAGCCTGTTCCTGTAATCTTACTCATCATAGCATTGCCGTTTCTTATTACAAAAGCTTTATCTTTATCAACTACAAGGTCAATGGCACCTGTAATAACTATTACTGCACCGCTTTTTCGCGAAAACTCCCTTGCAAACGCAATGGCATTGTCAACAGTATCATCAGTTACCGCATCTAAAGTATCAGCATCAACGCCCTTTGTCGTGTTACTTCCCAAAGCAAGCGCTTTTATCTCAGAAATATTTCCTCTGATTACGGACAGTTTAAGCTTTTCTACAAGCCCCTTTGCCGTTTCGGTACGTAGCTTTGATGCTCCTGCGCCGACAGGGTCTAACAAAACAGGATGCCCAAGCTTATTGGAGATTTCTCCCGCCGCAAACATTGCAGGAATTGTTCGTGCATTAAGTGTTCCGATATTGATATTAAGCCCGCCGCAAATTGCTGTAATATCCTTGACATCATCAATATCGTCCGACATAATAGGCGAGCCGCCAATAGCAAGAAGTGCATTTGCGCAATCATTTACAGTTACATAGTTTGTGATGTTGTGTACAAGTGGTGTTGTTTCTCTTACATTTTCAAGGCATTTTTTAATCATTGTCTTTTCCTCCGTTTGTTAATTTATTTACTGTCAATGATATTATACCTACTACAAGCATAGCAGGAAGTGTGTATCCAACCGGTGTGTCAAGGTTCATAAACAAACGATACACCACAAAGCCCACAAGCCATATAGCAAGGTTTATACCATCAACATTCTTATCAAAACTATTCCTTTTCAGTATGAAAAAATCGGCAATCTGAACAGCAATCATTGGTGCAAAAACCGAGCCAATCAGATATAAAAAGTCTTCTAATTTTGTTATCGGGGTAAATACCGCCAACAATGTTCCTACCACAGCTACTCCTACCGCAAACGGTTTTTCCTTTATTCTCTTTGAAATACTTTCAGCACTTACACCTGCTGACCATACATCAAGAAATGTAGTTGTAACTGTCGAGAAAAGTACGATAACAAGTGCTGCTACACCAAGTCCTGCCTTTACCATTATTGCAGCGATATCCAATTCACCAACAAAAAGTGCTGCGCCAAGTCCAATTATATACATCCATACACTGACAACAAAATATGTAATACAGCTAGCAAGTGTTGCAACAAATGGTTTCTTTGCCTCTCTGGTATAATCGGAAATTAAAGGCAACCAAGATAGCGGCATAGCAACCGACAGTTCAACCGCTGCGCCAAACGTCATTTCACCATCTAACATGGCAGTTCCTCTGCCACGGAAGATTATACTGCTTAACACTAACGTCAGAAGAAACAGTGCCGACATTGCTATTGTGTTTATAATGTTAAGACCCTTAACGCCTACCATTACCCACAAAACTATCAATGCTCCTATAACTACCGCCCAGAGTGCATATGAACCTAAACCTATGGCAATATTAGCCGCCTCGGCACCGCTTACTATCATAACAGCGGTCCAGCCAATAAGCTGTATTACATTAAGCCACGAAAAGAGCAGTGAGCCTTTTTGTCCAAAGGACATCTTTACCGTTTCCATAGCACTTTTTTCTGTTCTTGCGCCTATCATACCTGCCAGAAAAAGCAGAACGCAACCAATTAGATGTCCTGTTATTACAGCAAGAATACCCTTGACAAATCCAAGAGGTGCAAGAAGAGTTCCTGTAAGTATCTCTGCAATTGACATTCCTGCACCAAACCAAATCATTACATTCGAAAATACTGATGTTTTACTTTTCATACAAATTCCTTTCTGGAAGAAAAAAAATGGAGTTACCCCATTGGGTAACTCCTAAAAAGCTTTATAATTCTTCCTACGTTGGCATTATCCAAATCAGGTTATAGGGTCGAAGCTACATACTTCCTCTCAACCGGGTATTACCAGCTCCCCTGAAACATTATTAAGTTTTATTAAATTATTCAGCGTCAGCAGCTTCTTCAGCCACTTCTTCTGCAGGTGCAGCTTCTTCAGCCACTTCCTCATCAGCAGGATTCTCTGCGATATACTTTTCAATGTCAACAGGAGCATCCTCTACATCTTCAACAACAGGAGCTACTTCCTCAACTGCTTCTTCCTTCTTTTCTTCTACAGGAGGAGCAATCAAAGCCCTGATTGAAAGGCTGATTTTTTTAGCATCCCAATCAATAGCAGTAATCTTAGCTTCTACTTCTTCTCCGATTGTAAGTACATCCTCAGGCTTGCCGATTCTTCTGTCAGCAATCTGTGAAATATGAACAAGACCGTCTACGTTAGGCATAAGCTCGCAGAATGCACCAAACGGCATAATTCTTACTACCTTAGCCTTAACAACATCGCCCTCATTATACTTAGCCTTAGCGATAACCCAAGGATTATCCTCAGCCTTCTTATATCCGAGCGAGATTTTCTTTGTTTCTGCGTTAAGGTCTTTGATGTAAACAGTAACTACATCGCCTTCCTTAACAATCTCTGAGGGGTGCTTAATTTTACTCCATGAAAGCTCTGAAATGTGCACAAGTCCGTCTACGCCGCCAAGGTCAACAAATGCACCAAAGCTTGTAAGGGACTTAACTGCACCGGTATACTCCTTGCCAACCTCTGCAGCTGACCAGAAAGCATCCTCAACAACCTTTCTTTCCTCCTCGAGTACGGCACGAACAGAGCCTACAAAACGTTTTTTACGCTCATCCATGTCGATAAGCTTAAGTCTTACTTCTGTGTTAAGAAGTGTGTCGAGATCCTGAACAAATCTCAAAGCAGCGTGTCTTGCAGGAACAAACACCTGAGTCTGGTTTACAAGTGCAATTACGCCGCCCTTGACAGCTTTGATAATCTTACCGTCAAGAATTTCCTTGTTCTCAAAGGCCTCCTTCATATTGTTCCAGCTTTCCATAGCGACAAGCTTTTTCCTTGAGAGAACAACCTTACCCTCAGCGTCGTTGACACCAACAACGTAAACCTTAATCTCCTCGCCAGGCTTAACTAAATCTGTAACCTTTGCATACGGGTCATCACTCAGCTGGTCGGCAGCCAACTGACCGTTGTACTTAAATCCGCCAAGGTCAACGATAACCTCGTTATTGCGAATTTCGACTACTGTTGCATCAACAATGTCGCCGTTGTGCAGGGTCTTGCTTTCAGATTGAGCAAAAAGCTCAGCAAAAGACTCTTCGTTTGTCATTTTTTCGTCCATCGTTGTAAAAACCTCCTCGATAATACATCCGGGTGTAGATGCACCCGCTGTAATACCTATCTTTTTATTTTTATATTGCACACCGGCAGGAATATCTGCCGACGTTTCGATAAAGAAGGCTTCCGGACAGTTCGCTTTGGCGATTTCAAAAAGCTTCGCTGTATTGGAGCTTTTTCTGCCGCCGACTACAAACATAACGTCGCTCTCTGCCGAAAGAGCTGCCGCCTCCGACTGCCTATCCTTAGTCGCATTACATATTGTATCAAAAACCACCACACTTTTGCAAGTGTTTTTAATATTTTGTACGATTTTAACAAATAATTCTTTGTTTATTGTTGTTTGTGCTACAACACATATATCTTTTTTAGCAAATTCTGCCGAAATTTCAGCATTTGGGTCATAAGTTATATAAGCATCGTCCTCGCACCAGCCATTTATACCTATCACCTCAGGATGATTTTTATCTCCTACGATAATAATTTTATAACCTTTTTGATGATGCTCATTTACTATTTTGTGTATTTTGGAAACAAACGGACAGGTGAGGTTGACATATTCTATCCCCATTTCCTCCGCCTTATCTATAATCTCCTTTTTGACACCGTGAGTTCTGATAATAAGAGTTCTGTCCTTCTTTGCATCGTCAATTGTATCGTAGAAAATCACTCCACGGTTCTCCATATCCGATATAACATTTTCGTTATGGATAAGTTCGCCCAAAACTCCGATTGTTTCACCAGACTCAACACGTCTGTAAACTTCATCAACAGCGCGTTTTACGCCATAACAAAAGCCCGCTGTTCTTGCAATTTTTATACTCATATCAAGCTATCCTTAAAGAACGTATTTTCTTCATCAACTCATCACTTAAGTCCTGAAGTGTATCAACCGACTGCTTTTCTCCGGCATATTCGGTATAATGTATCGGCTTGCCGTATGAAATGGTTATCTTTCTCATAAACCCGAATTTTCCGCTGATATATGCTGGAACTATTGGTACTTGTGCTCTTATCGCAATCATAACTGCACCGGGCTTTGCTCTTGTGTCCTTTTCTTCCTCCAGACTTGTAACACGTTTACCTTCCGGAAACATAAGAACACCCTCGTTATTTTTAAGCTTTTCAAGTGCACTTTTAATCGCACCAATATCACCTTTTCCACGATTTACAGGAAAAGCACCGCATTTTGTTATAAGCCACGAAAAAAACTTATTCTTAAACAGCTCTGCCTTTGCCATATATCTAAGCCGTCTCGTGCTTGTTATCCCTGCAATCAGCACATCATAATTAGTGCGATGATTCAGTGCAAGTATAAAACCTCCGCTTTGCGGTATATTTTCTCTGCCTTTTGACCTTATTCTGCACTTGAAAATCAGAACAATACGACAGAACAGTATCGCAAGTTTATAAAACATATATTTTCTTGTATGATATATTTAGTCCTAAATATATCAATACTCTCCTTTCTTTTAAACCTTTATGATATAATCAATAAAACACTGTGGACTTTTTATAACAATTTATAGCTTTGACTATTTTAAGG
>JAHAZB010000118.1 GCA_018384175.1 Eubacteriales bacterium | reverse complement strand
CCTTAAAATAGTCAAAGCTATAAATTGTTATAAAAAGTCCACAGTGTTTTATTGATTATATCATAAAGGTTTAAAAGAAAGGAGAGTATTGATATATTTAGGACTAAATATATCATACAAGCTTTGTAATGAAAATACAGCTTTCAGACCATTTTACATACGGTAAACTGATACGTTTTACCATGCCGTCTGTTATAATGATGCTATTTATATCTGTCTACGGTGTTGTAGATGGCTTCTTTGTATCCAATCTCGTAGGCAAAACAGCGTTTGCGGCATTAAATCTTATTATGCCTTTTCTGCAAATTATCGGCGGAGTAGGCGCTATGCTCGGTGTGGGCGGAAGTGCATTGGTGGCAAAGACACTGGGAGCAGGAAATAACCTTCGTGCCAACCGATACTTTACAATGATGATGTATCTGATGGTAATAACAGGTCTTGTATTGTCCGCACTCGGTATTGTTTTTATTCGCCCTGTTGCATATCTTTTAGGTGCAACAGAAGCGCTGATTGAGGATTGTGTTATATACGGAAGAACAACACTTATATTTAATATCGCACTTCATGCACAGTACACATTCCAGAATTATATGATAGTTGCCGAAAAGCCAAAAATGGGGCTGTTGGTAACTGTTCTTGCCGGAATGACGAATATGATACTGGACTTTGTATTTATGGCAGTTTTCAACTTCGGAATTGCCGGTGCAGCACTTGCAACTGGACTCAGTCAGGTTGTAGGTGGCGCAATTCCTTTCCTTTGGTTTTTGAGCAAGAAAAACAAATCTGCTCTGCACTTTGCAAAAACACGTTTTGAAATAAAGCCTATGGTAAAAGCCTGCACAAACGGTGCATCTGAAATGCTAACAAGTGTCTCAGGCTCAATAACCGGTATTCTCTATAATCTTCAGCTCATCAAATATGCAGGTGAAGACGGCGTTGCAGCATATGGTGTTGTTATGTACGCCGCATGGATTTTCATTGCTATTTTTATGGGCTTTTGTACCGGCGGTTCGCCCATAATGAGCTATCACTTCGGCGCACAGAATTACAGCGAGATGAAAAATCTTCTGAAAAAGAATACCACCTTCCTTGCAATTTTAGGAACAGTTCTCACCATTATTGCAGTAATTCTTGCAAAGCCGATTTCACATATTTTCGTAGGCTATGACGCAAATCTTATGAATATAACTGTGCGTGCATTTATGATATGTGCAATCCCGTTTTTGTATATGTGGTTTAATATGTACACCTCGTCATTCTTCACTGCGCTTAATGACGGAGCCGTATCGGCTGCTATCTCACTTATGCGTGCATTGCTTCTGCCCGTACTTTGCATAACTACACTCCCCATATTCTTTAAGCTCGACGGCGTGTGGTATTCATTGGTTTTAAGTGAGCTTTTAGGAATTATGGTATCTGTTTTCTTTATTATCAGGAAACGAAAAAAGTATCATTACTGATTGAGGTGATATGCAATGGGAAATTTGTGGATACTGTTTATAGTGATATATGCCCTTTTGAAAGGCAGTCGTGAGGGTATGAAAAAAGCTGCCGTCCAGAAAAGCAGCTCTAATGAAATTCTATTTTTCTATACATTAATCGGACTGATACTGACGTTACCCTTCTCGCAATCAGCCTTTGCGCTTGATGGGATATATATTCTCTACTCATTTATTAAAGCCGCTGTTTGCTGTACTGCGTGGCTTTGCTCTTTAATAGCGATAAAACGTATGTCGGTAAGTCTTTACAGTATAATGGATTTATCAAGAATGGTTTTTTCCACCATGCTCGGTGTTTTCGTGCTTGGAGAAAGCTTTACCATACCAAAAGCAATAGGTGTAGTTCTGGTAATTACCGGACTTCTGCTTGTAAATCTTAAAAAGGACACCGACTCAAATGCACTTACCGTCCCAATTCTTATTGCAACGTTTTTGAACTGCTTCTTAAATGCTGTCTCCGGTACTATGGATAAGGTTCTTATGAAGCATATGGAATCGAGTCAGCTTCAGTTCTGGTTTATGCTGTTTATGACCGTAATGTACGGTGCAGTGCTTATTATCCGAAAAGAAAGAATATCAATTAAAAGTATTAAAACAAATTATTGGGTGCCGCTTATGAGCCTTTCTCTTGTCGTCGGCGACCGCCTGCTCTTTGAAGCAAATGCAAATCCTGCAAGCGAGGTTACACTTATGACACTTATAAAGCAGTCTGCGGTTATTGTAACGGTTCTTACAGGCTGGTTGATTTACAAGGAAAAGCATATTCTTTATAAGCTTATGTGCACTGCAATTGTCCTTACAGGAATTATCATTCCGCTATTGATAAAGTAATTATAACTCAAAAAGGTGGTGTAAAAACATAGTTTTTACACCACCTTTTAAAAAGTCCAGCTTTCTTATACAACTAACTCCTCATATACTTTACGTATATTCTCGTCTATAAACTCAGGCTTCACATCACTTTTTTCAACGCCAGCCATCGTACCTTCTCCGCTCAGCAGAAATATCGTACTTATTCCTGCATTAACACCGCACTTGATGTCTGTATAGAGTCTGTCGCCAAAATTACCGTTTCCTCAGGCGAAAACCCTGTTTTTTTGTGATATCTTCACACGAAACATCAAGCTCTTTTGTAATCTGTTCCATCATTTTGAAGCCCTGTACATTCAGTTTTGCTTTGAGTGTACCGCACTCTGCATCAAAGCCCGCATGAACTATTGCTGAATTGGCTTTAGTTGCTCCCATTGCCACATCATTTTCCTTTTCAAGAACACATATATTCAAGCTGTATTCCGAAAGTGTCCTTGCAATCATTGCGACTACTACTCCTGCGCCTATA
The DNA here is from genome assembly GCA_018384175.1 of Eubacteriales bacterium. Lineage (GTDB taxonomy): Bacteria > Bacillota > Clostridia > UBA1381 > UBA1381 > HGM11525. The sequence goes on along the minus strand of JAHAZB010000118.1, from coordinate 3,658 downwards.
ATCGCTACATCGTACATTTTTATCCTCCCTTTTTGCAACAAAAAAGACGCACCAAAATAAACACTAAGTCTATTTTGATACGTCTCCAAATCTCTGTATCAGTTTGATATTAACACAATCAGCGTGTTTTGTCAACAATTTTATGCAAGAGTTATCTTATGGTAAACCTTTTTACCCTTCTTAACAATCATACCGTCATCGGTGAACATATCAGCAGTAACAACTGCGGCTGGGTCGGTAATCTTAACGTCATTTACCGAAAGACCGTTCTGCTGCATAAGTCTTCTGCCCTCGCCCTTTGACGGGATAAGCTTGATATCGCAAAGAACGTCTAAAATCGGTCTGCCCACTGCGTCAGCAACAACAGATGACGGCATATTCTCGGAAACTCCACCGTTTGCAAAGATTGCCTCGGCAGCTTCTTTAGCCTTATTAGCCTCTTCCTCGCCGTGAACAAGCTTTGTAACCTCGTATGCAAGGCGCTGTTTTGCTTTATTGAGGTCCTTGCCCTCCCATTTAGCCATTTCTTCAATTTCTTCCATCGGTACAAAGGTGATAAGCTTTAAGCAATTGATTACATCATCATCCTGAACATTTACCCAGTACTGATAGAAGTCATACGGCTTGCACTTTTCCTTGTCAAGCCACAACGCACCCTTTGCAGTCTTACCCATCTTCTTACCCTCTGATGTGGTAAGGAGTGTAAAGGTCATACCGTAAGCTTGTGTCTGGTCCTTTCTTCTGCAAAGCTCGATACCGCCTAAGATATTAGACCACTGGTCATCACCGCCAAGCTCTATCTTACAGCCGTACTTACGGTTAAGCATCAAAAAGTCATAGCTCTGCATAAGCATATAGTTAAACTCAAGGAAGGTAAGTCCCTTTTCAAGTCTTTGCTTATAGCACTCTGCAGTAAGCATCTTATTAACAGAGAAGCAAGAGCCTATATCACGCAAAAACTCTACGTAGTTAAGGTCTAAAAGCCAGTCTGCGTTATTAACCATAATAGCCTTATCGTCAGAAAAATCAATCAACATACCGAGCTGTTTTTTGAACTGCTCACAGTTATGTGCGATAACCTCCTTAGTCATCATCTGACGCATATCAGTTCTACCCGACGGGTCGCCAATCATACCTGTACCACCGCCAACAAGTGCAATCGGACGGTGTCCTGCATCCTGCATATGCTTCATAACAACCATCTGCAGAAAATGACCTACGTGCAAACTGTCGGCAGTAGGGTCAAAGCCGATATAGAATGTTACCTTCTCCTTTCCGAGAAGTTCTCTGATTTCTTCTTCGTGGGTAGTCTGAGCAATAAGTCCTCGCTCTTTAAGTATGTCATATACGTTTCTTCCCATACTCCCGTTCCTTTCCGTGCAGTCCGCACAAATATTTTACAACGCACAATATTTTATCACAAATCCTACCAAATTGCAAGCATTTATCTGCTTTTTTACGATATTTAAGTGGGTTGTTTTTTTTCTGACACAAAAAAGGGAAACAAACTATCATTTCGTTTCCCTTCACATTATCTGTTCTTTCTGTACTTGTCAGGCGTAATGGAATATGTTTTCTTGAAATTCTGAATAAAATGGCTGACATTTAAGTAGCCTACCTTTTCGGCGATTTCCTTGATTGACATATCAGATCCATCAAGAAATTCCTTTGCCTTTGCCATTCTGTATTCAAAAATATAGTTTGTAATACTCTTGTTCTCACGTCTTTTGAATACCTGTTCCATTGATTTAATGGACATCTTTATCTCCTCGGCAACAGTCTCACGGCAGAAGCCATCATCACAATAATGACGATGAATCAGAGCTATCATTTGTTCATATTTTTCTTTATTGTATTCCTCGCTATTGTATTTTGATAAATTGACCATATTTTCAAACAATATGCCTAACCTCTCAACAATACCATCCCAGTCGCAATCACCGTTTATATATCCGGTAATTTCGTTTACAATGTTTTCGATTGTCTTTTGCTTCTGCTCTGACATAACCGTACTTCTTGCATGAAGATTTTTTACAACAGTCATTGCAAGACCTTTTGCATCATAAACCGACATATGCTTAACGTCCTCGATTCTTAGCATATCACGTGCCTCCATTGCATTACCGAGGTTTACCGCACGTTCTATTTTTTCAACCAGCAATGTTGTATCAACGGCATTATCCGTATTATAGTCTGTCGCATCTATAACGGCATCCGCTCCGACAAAAAAGCTCTTATCTCCCGCTGCAACTAGTTTATCAAACATCGTTGGAATATCAGAAAAATCAATACTGTTACGATGCTTTATAACCGTCATTTTCATATTCAGTATATCTTCAATAACAGATCTTGTCTTTAAGATATTGTCATAGACAAACTCGGCATCGTCAGCATTACACAAAACAGCTATATCCTCCAAGCTTATCTTAAGCACATCTACGTTTATGTCTCCAAGCAGTTCCAGAAAAACGTTTCTGACCGCATAATTGAGTGCCTTTTTGTCTCTTGCTCCTTCATTAGTGTTATTTTTCGACAAATCTCTTATATAAAGCCTGAACAGAACACAGCTTTTCCTCTTGTCTATCCTTGTAAAAACTTTGGTAATATTGACACTTCCCTCACCGCTTATATAAGCTTTAAGTTCAGCTATATCATTCTTCTCTTTAATCTCATTTTTGACCGATTCGGCATACCAGTAATACTGTCCGAATTTCTTCAGCATCCACGTCATCGCACTTGTAAAACAGAAAATAACCAGTATTATCATTATAAGAGAGCCGATAATAGCAGAAGAAACCGTAGGTGTTACTCTGCCAAGAAAATCTGAGCTGTTGGTAATACTGTAATATTGCTTATCTCCTGACTTCATTCTTACAACTACATATTTACCACTAAACCACACATTTTCTTTGTCGTCTGCTTTCTTAAGAACATATTCATATAACTCTTCATCCGTTTTTGAGCCATAGTTACTGTCCTTTATCATCAACTCTCCTTCGCTGTTAATAATCATAAATGCATATTTCGAAGACCTGTTGTAAATATCAAAATAATTGGTGCTATAATTCATTACAATGGCATTTTCACTTTTTGCAAAGGGATATATAATAAATGTATAAACAGGCGTTCCGCCTTCTTCATTAAGAAAACCTTCCCTGTTATCTTTATGTTCCTTTATTATATTCTTCATACGTTCAGGAAAAGAGTCAATGCTAACAAGCGATTCCCCGCTGGTGTTCTCTACCGAATGCCATACATCTGCATAACTGCTGTACAAGTGTAGAGATTTTAGGTAGTAATCAGTTTTGGCATAGAAATTCATTCTCTCTTCAAATTTATCCACGACACTCTGGTCATCAAAATTAAGTCTGGTAAAGGCAACCTCCACATCCGGGTCCTGATATATCTGTGTACCAAGCTTCCTGGCTGCAGCAGTTCTGTTTGACACCTCCTCATAGAAGGTTTCAAGCTCACTTTTTGCATTATTGATATGCAGGTTAAATGCGTTATTGATAGCAATGTATGACAAAACAAGATTGATACCGATAACTACAGATGACAGAATTATCATAACAATTGTCAGATATTTTTTCATAATCCGTATATTCAAATCATTCACTGCAGAACGCACCCCCCTTTCATCTAATTTATTTACGCA